>NZ_JFGV01000017.1:0-76605 GCF_000612035.1 Photorhabdus aegyptia
GGTGACAGGAATGCAATCTTACCACCATGAGCTTTTGAGTTTATTAGGCGCACAATATAAAGCGGTTTATTCCTGAATTAGGTGCGGAATGAAGGCTTCATGTTTTAGCACGATAATTTAAACATTTGGTCAGTTATTGTGCATAGACACACATGTAACTCTGACCAATGACAACAGCAAGTCTTATCTGAATTTCAGGCAATAAAAAACCCCGCACTGGGCGAGGGTATCAGTCACGAATACTACTATCACAACATATACTGAAATAGTGGCTCATAAGTTCAAAGATATCAACACGTTTGTGACAAAAGTCTTGATTTTCTTTCCTGTTCCCGTCTTATAAAGACATCTTGCAATGGTTGATAAATCAAATATTCCGTTGCTCTTAATATTTCCTCAACCTCACGCCGACAAGTTGACATTGATGGCTTTCGCTTACGCAACATACCATTTCTGCGGATCATAATTCTTGGCTGAACCGTTGCATGATAATGTTTGGCAATTGCTCTATCAGATACACAATAAACATATCGACTAAGCAACATCCCAAATGCAACCCGATCAATGTGGTAAATATGGTCTACTACCCTAGCGATTAGCATTCCGTCATCATCATTGCATATCGGACGTTCTGGATAACCTCTTAGCTCTACCGTCGCCATAAGCTCAGCAATCATACTACCCTGACGTTTATCAAGCCTGCCAGAATACACCCATGCACCGAACTTGGATAACCAGTCCTGCAACCAAATTTCTTGTGCCTGAGTCAATTGCAACCCATCCGTTGAAAATATCACACCCGACATAACTGTACCTCTTCAACTTCCCTTTTAACTTGGGGCAATAGTTCCGTTGCCATACCGTGGATTGCTTGCTATGTCTTCGGTGCCGCATGAAAGCCCGTGGGATGCAAACGCTCGATGATAGCGAGGATGCAGCAGAATGGAGAAATGAGCAGCCCTTTGGTCCATATCTTGTACCGCTCTCACATGATGAATTTCCGCAAGTGTTACTCCCAACCCCATATTCCGACAACAGATACATCCCAGTAATGTCACATTAGAAAGCCACTGTTTTTCACTTTTAGCCATTGGCTCTGCCTCTCATTACATAAAATCGGACAACTGAGAAGCTGCATGTTCAGCGGCGTTTCGGGTCGGGAAATTGCGATACAAAATAAAGTTCCAAAGCACGTTTAATGTATCTTTATAAAGTTCCTGAAATTCCATCTCTTCCATTTTGGCGAAACTGACTGAACGAGGTTCACGGTACAGACTGCCGTTGGGCATTTCGTAATCATAGTGCCCTGATTCCACTGTTGCCTAGCGCCGAAAGGCATCAAAGGATTTGGTGGCGGTAATATTCTGGGCTCGGTTTTTAGATATGCCAGCAAGATATTCATCCGCAGCGGATTGTAAGACATCTTCACTGCCCGCGAAGTGTGCAAGAAATTGTACGTAGCCACGCACAAGCGCTTTCTCTTCCGGGGAAATGGTGCCCCCAGTAGGTTCCCAGTATTCATAGCCGAGATTCAGAAGGGCAAAATATTTACGATGGAAATGCGGGTTACGTGCTTTCTTAAAATCCGCATAGAGCACATCACCCCACTTCACTTTGGAGTGCAGGTATTCCCTGGCTGCGGGAGTCGCAGGTCTCAGGGTATCATTCGAGATTTTGATAAAACTATGCTGCGTCATTACTTATCCTCAAAGTTATGACACAGCAGCTTTTGTTTAGGTTATCAGATGTTCAGGCCGATACGAACAGAATAACAGGTGTTAGTATTAATTCCCAATTTTACTTTCTATTAAATAAATTAACGACATTTGTATCTTGTTGTGTAGTAGATATATTAATACTATTCTTCAATTGTATTCTGGATTGGAAATCAAGTACCTGTGATTCTGACAAGAATCCCTTAGGAACTGAACATAAATCCTCTAAATCTCCTTTTGGGAAACCAAATTCCTCAAGAAGTGTTTTTTTATTAAAAGTTCCAGAATCCAATAATAGATTCAAGCACCTAGGTAACAAACGAACCGACTCTGGTTTTCTAAGATCATCAAGCGGCTCTCCTTTTCGCCAACCTCTAGCGGAAATATTTTTATATAACCTCTGATATTCCAGAGAAGATATTAATTCTAAATTTCTCGCTCTAAGGATCATAGATTGCGCAGACATCCCCCAGCGATTTTTTAGAGATATGAAATTCTGTAATGTAGGATATGGAGGAAGCTCTACAGAAAATGACTCTTCCGGCAGCATGAAACTCGACGCAAACTTATGTGCTTGCTCTTCTATTGGATTAAAATTGATATTATCAAATTTATTTATATATCGATGTAAGACTATATGACCTAATTCATGAGCAGCATCAAATCGACTACGATAATAGTTATCTTTATCACTAGCTAAAACCACATACGGTCTATTCTCTAAATCACTCCATTGAGAATAGCCATCCATTACAGAACTACCTTGTTCAAATCTGGCACAGACTATCCCCGCATTCTCCATTACCAGTAATAGATCATCTATCGGTGCAATACCTAATCCCCAAGCTTTCCTACACTCAAAAGCCATTCTTTCAATCAATTGATCATCTATCGCTCTGTAATCCTTTACGTTAAGATGAGGAATGTTAACCTCTGGATAATCAAGATATTCTTGCATCTTACATGATAACTCTTGAAACCACCCCATGTATCGCTCTGAGGCGATACATAAGTCTTTTGCCGTGGTTGAAAGTGTTCGGAAAAATACTGGTTTTTTTTCGTACTTAACAATAGGCTTTGTGAACCAACTTACCGGGCAATTAAGAATCTGACTTAAGCTATGCAATACTTCTGCATCGGGGGAATGATTACCGTTTTCCCATTTGGTAATAGTTGATGGTGAACGATCCACTAACCTACCAAGGTTAATTTTCGATAATCCCCTCGCTTCTCTTATCTGTGTCAACCTTTCAGATTGGAAACCAGAAATTCCCACTCTCATAATGTCTCACCTATTCTATTTTTCCTGATCCTTCAGGCGCTTCTTGAGCTTAGGTAAAACCATATCAGGAATGACTATCTTCTTCTCTCCAGTATAGAGGGCTAAAAGCTCCGTTACAGATTTATTATAGTGAAAACCTTTCATATTGGTAAAAGGAACCACAATCCTTAAATCCATCATGCTGGCCTGAGATTCATGATATGGTGGATTAATATTTATTAACAACACACCTAACGTATCAATATCATTATGATGTTTACTACCTTCTTCTCTAAAAAGATCTGGAGTATAGCCTTCAAATTTTTCATTCAATTGGGCTATCAATGAACGATGTTTAGCACCTCTTATATGGCGCTCATCGTGATTTAACCCAATACGGCTAATTTTAACACCTTCTGAATCGATAATAATGTAATGCTCCCCTTTCGGGGATGTATCAGCATCGTAACAAAGATAACCAGAGCGACTTGCGGCCTCCCTCAATGCTGAATTAAGGCCATAGTGCCTAGCCTGAGGCCTAAATCTACGTTGCTCCGGTTCACCAAGTTTTAATATATTGCCTACAGTTACTTCCTGTGCTGCAGCATACTTAGCATATAATGCATCTTGTACGTTAAGCCAAAAATCACGCCTGAAAGCGTTTATTATCAAATCGGTAATATCACTTTGTGTGTCGTTAATGCTCATTTAGATACCCTGATTGCGTTAAGCAGATTTTATGGTATTTTTTTTTCGTTTTGAACGCAAGCAATATACTTGATATGTAATTTGTACGTTACAAATACAACTTCAACTCTTATACCATCCCAGTGTGTTCCATCAGGCCACTTCACTAGAAAAACAATATTCAGCTACAGAAAGGCTTTCTCCCGCCTTCGAAGAGTACAATTGCGCTTCAGCATCTCCAGCTCCTAGTTATCCGCCAGCAATTTTGGTAAAGCCAGCATCCTGCTGGCGTTTACGTTGAATCGACTAGCTTTTCAGTCTAAATTTGTAAGATAACGATGCTTTCAGCACTGCACCCAAAACGGGATAATTCATAACTACCCAAATTATCTAATAAAATCAGTTTACTGTTTATGGTCATTTTGATCTGCCTCTTTTGGTCTTTAGTTAAAATGCTTTGTCTGCGTATCGGCGCTCTTTTTGTTTAGCCTGTTGCTGTGTACGACATATTTCAGCAGCAACAATTTGATCAGTTGGTAAGTAATGCCCGTTTTTAAATTCCTGGAATATCGTTCCGGTTTCACCGTAACGATTCTTATCCAAAATAATCTCGGCATAATTTCTGGCTGGACTTAGTGGGTTATAAACAACATCACGATAAGTAAAAATAATTCGATCTGCATCTTGCTCTAGGCTACCTGAGTCTCGTAAATCCGCTGATACAACAAACGCAACTATGCATATATCTATTATCGGTGGCAAAAGGCGAGTTGAATATTACCCAACGACAGGAATGGTTTATTCAAATGCTGTCAAGGGATTATATCCAAAAGTCAAAATGCCAAAAGCCGGGATTAAGGCAGCAATAAGATTGGCAAAAAAAGCAATTTATTAAAGAGGCAAGACCAATGTTCACATATATCTGTGTCTTTGAGCCGACAAAAAAAGCTCAAAAAAATGGAGCCGTACCACTTGCAATTGCACTCGAAGCCAATTCCGAAAAAATGGCTAAAGCTATGGCCATTGTTTACCTTGGAGAAGAGTACGCGGACGATATGAGCAACTTCAACACATCAAAACCGATTATTTGTAAAGATATACAAGGTTTCCCTCGCCTACCAATTGGTAAATTTGATGAAAAATTTGCTATTGAATATGAGTTCAACGGCACCACATGGCAGGCTAGAACGCTCGAACCAACGAAAACCCCATCTATTACTACACGTGATTTTAATCACACTTACGCCACGTTAGATCTGGAAATTGCACTGGCATACTAGACGGTGACTTTCATTGCTGGGCGATTATGTCACACAGTATGAAAGAAGCTAAGCAACTAATAACAGATAACAATGAAGCATGGCGGCAATGGTCTACCGCATTTCGTATCAGAACCGACGCTCTGTCCATTCCACGGGAAACGCTTTTCAGAGTCGTACGTGAAGGTAAACACCACCCTGAATTTCTGACCGATGCCGTCGCTATGAAGGAATTCTTAAACTGTACTTTAGGTGATACCGACATACCCGTTGAATTACCAGAAGAGAAACCCAAGGTTTCCAATTATCCGGTGTCAACATCAGAAGCCTCGATAACAGATGTCACTCCAGATGAAGTTGAAACCCAACAGGCAGCACTACAGGTTAAGGAGAAAAAAAGCGAAGCCAAGTCTCTCAAGACCAGAAAAACCAAGCAAACCAAAGAGGACAAAGCAATAGAAGAGACTGCACAAGACAACACTACGGCGTCACCTCATTGCCTCCTGTCGCTACCCCGAATGCCAATGATGATAACTTCCAACATCGGGCCAATTTGCTGGAAGAAACTATCAAGGCACAAAGCGATGAACAGCAAACTAATCTCCGTATCTGGAAGGCTGTCCAACGTACCGATCCCCACTTTACAAAACCATTGGAGGGAATGGGGTTCAATGGTACAAGCATAAACAGTAACTATATGTTTATGCGGGCAACAGAATTATTCGGACCATTCGGCTATGGATGGGGCTGTAATGTCACAGAAGAAAAGCTGATCAATGGTGCATCCATGTCAGAACCTATCTATGACGACAAAAATAAACAAATTGGGAGCCGATTCTTACGCGATTCTGACGGCACATTAATATATGAACAAAATCACTCTATCAAAATTCTCTTTTGGTCTCTGGTTGAATGTGACATTTGTGCTGAAATTGAAAGTTATGGTGCAACACCATACATGTACAGAACCAAATATGGAATTAAAACAGATGGAGAGGCCATCAAGAAATCACTCACCGATGCTATAAAGAAAGCGTTATCGATGCTTGGATTTTCTGCTGATGTATTTATGGGTATGCATGATAACCCTGAATATCTGGCTGACAACAATATTGAATTTGAAATCAAGGCCGCCAGTGATAAGGCCGAGGATTTAGTCAGATTACGCAAGGAACTAGACGATAAGTTCACCCGTAATACAGACACTATGCGCACCGCTGTCAGCAAACATGAAATTCGCGGCATAGCATCTACCCTTATCCGTGAATTAAGCATTCATTTAGGCAATTCCAAATATTATTTATAACAATAAGATGCAAAACAATTAACGCGGGTTCAACTCCCGCCAGCTCCACCAAATAAATCAAGGGGTTACGTGAGAACGTAGCCCCTTTTTCTTTGTCTATGTCCACTTTACGTCCACCTATTTTATTTTTATGGGCATCAGTGGACACTACCAGCACCGCCGCATTCCTTCTGGCTCATCACTGAAACTACTTAAGGTACTTGAACGTAACGTTTAATTTTGTTTTTAACCTGCGCCCACCTGGGCAGAAAACGCCCGATACTGGTCAATATCAGCGATGCACCATTGAGCAGCGCAACGGTGGCGTCTATCAGGGCGTTCTGTCGGTATTGATGAAACGGTGCTAAGGCATCCCAGAAGAAATTATGGCATACTCGACGAACAGGCGTAGTAGTGATCTCGCTGAAATTGTTAACGCAATCAGTAGATCACATAATGTTATGCCTGTCTCATTTTTTCTGGGGATTCCTCAGTGCAGAAACGAGGCTTAGGAATTTTTATGTGCTCTACTTACATAGATAACGCCTTTAAAACATGAACCGGATCTTTCTCTATTGCCTTCAACAAAGCTTTTGCGGGTCCGGTTGGTTCACGCCTCCCCTGCTCCCAGTTTCGCAGGGTTCCAACATTAACAGAAATTAACTTAGCAAAACCGGTCTGACTTAAACCAGTTGCCTGACGAATATTCTTGACTTTTACTGCTTCAACGTGAGTTTCACGAGAGGCAGCACGTTCGCCGTTAATAATTTCGTTCATCTGTGTCATGCTTTCAGTTAGCCTGGAAAATAATTTACTATCCATTATTACCACCCCTCATTTAGTGCTCTCAAGACTTTCTTTTCTGATTCACTAAGGTCATCCTTGATACCTTTTTTGTAAATCAACAACAGCCTGATATGTGAGACATCTACTTTATAGTAATAAATAATGCGCACACCGCCTCGCTTACCTTTACCTCCAGATGCCCATCTGACTTTACGTAAGCCACCAGTGTGTTGGATAACATCACCAGCAATAGGGTTGTCTGCAAGATATTGCTGAAACTCGCGATATTCACCTTCACTTAACAACTCTTTACAATCTTCAGTGAAGATATGAGTCTCAATAAATATCATGTCTCAGTGCGCCATTGGTGTATATTTTAAGTGATGATATACGCCTTGCCGGTATAAGTCAATGGCGCATATACAACATATTGTTGTAACCGAGGCTACTCTCCTCTAATGAGCGATATTGGGTTGCGTCAACAGTGCTGAAGTCAGGGAAATAGAGTAGCCTAAGACCCGCAACGATTTTCGAAAAATTTATCTCCGGAAACTGTATAAGGGTTCCCTGTTGAATTGCCCTACGCGCTGCTCAAGAGGATGCTCTCTTCTTGGTTAAACTCGGAAAATGTTGCCTGGATATGAATACTTTCAGCCACAGCTACGCCTTTCGTAAAACCGCGATAAAAGTCCCTGTCACGGATAGAACGTTTGCCCGATTCTGAGTCATTGAATAGCTGACGAATTGCACTAATGATGCCCGTTTTGCCAGCTCCATTCTCGCCAACCAAAACATTCAGGCCATCATTGAATTCAACATCAAATTTTTCACCAAATCATTTCAACCCATCAATTTCCAAAGTACGAAGATATATTACCCCCCACAAACCAAATTAAAACAGACAGTTAAAATAGAACCCAATGTTGCAACTTATGGCGCTCAAGTTCCTCAGCAGCAATTTCTTCATGAAGATAGGTTACCAATTCTAAGGTATCATCTAAAGGAGGTTGATTTTTTTATAAAAAAGAGTGATTTTTAGCACACTACCATGGCATTAGGAGTTGATATGGACTTTATGAGCAGCACAATCCTTTCAGGGATTCTTTATGACGGTTTTGTCAAAGGGGCTAAAATCTCGGCCAGCTTTTTAAAAGAAAAATTGCAGGGATGGTTATTTGACGATGCTTTAATCGAAAAATTATCCGATAGACTAAATGACCTTGATTTAGATGAGTTAGGTCAGCATGCGATCAAAAAGCGTATTGATAACTCTCCCGAAATACTGCAATGCATGCAAGGTATTAAGCAGGAACAAACTATTGGATCTGTTAATCAAAACCACTATGGTACTGGTGATAATGTTGCGGGAAATAAAGTTATCAACAACGGGAAATAATGGAAAAGCAAATTCATACTGGATCAGGGGATAATGTTGGCAATAACAAAATTGTCAACATTATTAATAGCATTGAACCTAAAGATATTAGAAGGTTCATTGATGATTTAATGCACGACATTTCTTACAGAAAGATATCCGAAGCTGAAAAGAAGATAAACGCCATTACAAATATTGATGCACTGGACAATAATGTAAAATCAATATTAAATGCATTGAAGGTTAAAATTTCCTTGGTTCAAGGAAAGACGGATTTACCTAAACAAGAAATACAAGTCCTTCTGAGAAACCCAGCATTGAGTAATGAAGTTAGAGACGCAGTTCTCTCAATACTCATTCACCTAGAATCCCACGTTCAACTCGAATCTGCTCGAGAGAGATATCTTTTCACAGAATTGAAGGGACCATATTCTAATGAGGTTTTTTTCGAACACTTAGCAACTATTGATGAAATTAACTCATCATTTAATAGCTCAGAAAAATTAAATTTTTTAGAGCAAGAGATTATAGGTCTGATCCGAGGCTCATTGAGAAATAGAGATTTTAAAACGGCATATGGCATTAGTGATTATCTAAATAAAAATTACCCATCTGAAAACTCGATGTTTTTCATGCTTCATTGCGAAACACTTTTATTTTTAAAAGAAATTAAGAATCGACATATTCTTTCATTTGATAAAAAACAAAAAAATCATATTGACAGTTTAGTTAGTACACTTCTAAAGAATTTTGCATCAGATATACCTCGTTATACATCACCGTTAATAAATCAACTTTATATTACTAACTTTACTGATAGAAAGCTGCTTGAACTTGCTCAGAAATATTTGAATAAAATATCAGAAGTAAGTCCCGAATGTGCCGAAGTTATTTCAAAAATAACTAATAGAACAGCCTTGCAAAATACAAAATTTTCTTTACCTAAAGAAATAAAAAGTATTGAGACATTCTCTGAACTTGGCGAGTTATTAAAAACTGATTCATTTGATAAAACCTTACTAGCTGACTGGAGAGGTGATGGAGGAAAAATTAGCACTAACGATAGTTACATTAACGCCCTCCTCGAACTCCAAGTTTCTGTTTGGTTATGTATTCCTCAAGATAAAAAAGCCATTTTTGATCTAGGGAAACAAGCTGAAGAATTCTTGAATTTTGACGCAATTCGATACAAGGAAATGACCCCATCAAACTTAATTTTTTTATGCGAAAAATTTATGGACTTAGGTCTTCCGCTAATTGCAGTAAAGTACCTCGAACCTATATTACCTGACGAACCATGGTTGTCTCCACTTTTAGAAAGTTTATTGCAAGCTTTATACTTAAGTGACCAAAATGATCTTTTTTTCAAGAAACTAGCCCTGTTTTCAGATGATGAAAAAAGTGAGTTAGTATGGTTGCTAGAAGCTCAGGCATATGAGCGCTTACAAAAAAACGATGATGCCATTAGAGCAATCCAAGCAGCGATTAAACTAGAGAATAAAAATGCTTACTCGTGGGATTTGCTATTACATTTATACCAAAATAAGAACATAAGTAAAGTTGATTTAACTAATATGGTCATGGGAATTCCAGAAGAGATTTTTTCCACATACGATGAATCAAAGATCCCTTTATTAAATAGCATAGCAAAATTTGTAGACCATAATATTTCCGAGAGAGTTTTAGTAGACTGGTTTGTAGTAAACCCCAATAAATTGGCAAAATATCTTATAGATATTCATCATAACTCCTTGATGTTTCGCTCTGAGGTAAACAAATTTGTATACTTGCCAAGATTTTGCATTAAAGGGGTCGAATTTGACGATGGATTTAGAAAGCATCAACGCATCTTGGTAAAGGATATAGTAACTGAGCACCCTCTATTTCTTAATGTGAATTCGCCATTAGGAAAGGTAATAGAAAAATTAGCGATCGGGGAAACCATCGACGATCCTATGCTTGGGGAATTAACCCTTACAGATGAAACTCCTGCATTTGTCGCTGCATATCAAGCAGCGATAAAAATAAGAGATCAAAATAATGATGGATCAGACGCATTTAAATTATTTGAATTACCGCCTAATGATGATGATTTTCTCCCATATTTTGAAAAAATTTTACGCCGCTACTCTAATAAACCCTCCCAACACAATCCTATACTTCTAAACCCTAACATTCCGCTCTGCATGAGGGGCAACCTCACACACTCTGGCGATTATTTTCGCGCAGCATATTTTCATCTAACATCAAAAGAAACAACGCAATATATAAATCTATATGATCAAGGCATAATCGATCCACATAAAGTGATAGTTGATATATATACATCTATCTATCTTTCTCTGATGAGTTTTATTTCAATAATTGTAAAAAAATCTATCACCATTGTAATATCAAATTACACCAAAATCACTTTGGAAAATTGGATTACAGATATAACGAGAGAAGATTATCTTTCATTTGATATCACCACTCTTGGAATACAACGGATTACGGCAGAAGACATTCGAAAAAATCTTTATGATTTCATTCAGGAATTACAATTGCTACTTAGCATTGCAGAAGATGAAAATCTCAATGTCGTAGACACCCCTGAAAACCTTGTGAAAATAAAGGACTTAATAGACCCAACTATTTTTTCTACGATTCAACTTTCGTATGCAAATGAAATCCCATGGCTAAGCATTGATCATTTACTTTGTATATTAGCTCAGAATTCAGATTTCCCAGTGGCGAATATGGATAATTTCTTAAGGGAGATCATAAACTCATCAACTTATAAAGAAAGAAAAAAAAGCATTTTTATTAGTTTGATCTGTGGTCTTTCTGTTCCTGTCTTCTATAAAGATATAGCTATATTAAGTTGTTCTCATGAGAAAAATGATATTTATCTTGTTGCAAAATTCATTGAAAAGCATAAGTTCCCTAATAACACTTCTAGTGAAGTCTTGAACTTTCTTTCAGAAATAATGAGAAATGTAATAATAAAAGCATATTTAGATAGAGATATTTTGATTGGTGGACGTGCTTCTAATCCAATTTATGATGGGTATGAAGAATATGTTTTTAATGTTTGCTGCCATACAGCAACGTTATGCCTCGAAGGAAAGACCGCAGAAGCAAGAGTTGCATTGCTAATTTCAGAAACTCTAAAACCTTTTTACCATATTGTTTCTTTCCGAAAGTTAGTTTTCAATTTAGCAACATCATTTTCAACTGGTCATTTCTTAGATATAGAAGCTATCAATAATGAACTCGATAAAATCATTACAATTCGAAACGATACTACTGACTCACCGAGTGACACTCGAATATAAATAAAACAACACAGTCTCTCACAGCAAATTGGGAGAACAGCGTTACGATTAAAATTAAGCCTCCACTTTCTTTTATTGAAGAAACTATAGCAAAACATCCAAAACTGAAATCATACAATCAAAATATTTTCAAATATATATTATTACACTGAACTGTCCCACAATCTGAAGAATGCGAGGACTCATTTTCTATTGGAAATATTTAACTAATGAGAACAAATAGTTTACAGAAATTAAGAAAGCCACTAAATGGTATCGAGTTGTAATCAAACAAGGAAGAAGGCTTTACATGCTTCAAAGTGCTCTTTTAGGTCAAAACCATCTGATTGTAATTAACCCTGACTTGCAAAAGAAAATTTCGGAAGCTATAGGCTACAAAATTGACAGGACGTTATCATTACATCCAATTAGAGCTGCACTATTTTTTCATTGGAGCGTTACCCAGTAGAGAATATTCAACAAGAAAAAGCTCAGTATATTCCACTTGCTTTTTGCAATAACTGGCCCTTAACTTTGGTTATATTTATACTCCAGCGTTGTAATGAATCAAACTGATTACTAGCTAATAAATGGCGCATACAACGAGTCTGTGTAGTATATTTATGCAACTTCTTCATGTAATCGTTTAAAATGTTCCCTTTCAAATGAAGAGCTTTTAACATACACATCAATGACCGTGTGACTAATATACATTGAGTTCATTTTATCTACTCATCTGTCAAGCGACATAAGCATATTGCCTACTTTGTTTATTGTTTTCTCATAAGTTTTTTAAACATTTTTGGTAACCTGTACACTGCCATTAAAGACTCCCAAGCAATCGTTTAATAGCCGATATCCGTACAATATCAAGTTATTGAGTAAATAATGTGAACGTATATAAAAATATCTGGGTTTAATTAAAACTGGGATGAATTTGTTAATCTTATATTTTCAATTTGAAATCTGGATGTTACTATTCAATATATTAACTCAATTATATCAGGAGTATTACCAATGCTAAAATCTATCGGAGTTGTCTTAATTTCAGCTATTTTAAGCGGATGTGGAACCTTTGGCTCTCGTGTAACTCACGGCTATGAATGCAAAGTCTACCCAGCAACTCAATTTGATATACAAGGTATTAAGGAAGGCTACCCATTTTCAAGCCTGATAGACATTCCATTCTCAATAATCACAGACACACTTATACTTCCGTGGGATACTCATCGTTTATACACTGATGAAATATGCAAAAAACCACATCCTTAAAAAACCATGCTAAATTATATTAATCAACACCCGCTAAAATAAGCTAAACCGGATGAAGCAACTCTTCTATAAAACTCAGAATAAAAGCCATGCTAACAATCCATACTCAGGTTGATACCACTTCAATAATAAACAGATTTCCTACACAAAAATTCTTTACGTTCCCCGTTTTTCCGTCAATCTCTAGATTAATAAATTCACTCCTTAAAGCGTATAAATGCCATTTGATATAATGCTCTATTCAGATATAAGCATATTTTACGTATTTATTATCTACCATCTTTCTAAGCCGTAGTCTTTTCTCCCTCATACCCAACCAGATAATAGCGGACAATGGTTAATTTAAATCCCAACGAACATCCCATAAGAACTGCTCCCTATGTATATATAGATTGACATCCAATATTATGGGAGCAATTCACTAAATAGCTTTCAATATAATTTTTCTTCAATTCCAAAGCTAGAATATATTAATTACCTCTGTAATAACGTATTAATTAATATCCTATTGCAAACCAATATGAGCCTAATTGGTCACGCCCAATTGTAGCATTGGTAGAATTAAATCCATAAACTACTGAATAGTTATCCGAAGGAACCCCATTGGCATAGACACTAACTTGCATAGATAAGCATACATTGGGAAAAGGTATTGGATATGTTACTGTAATTCTTCCAGCTCCCCCATTCGGATTATACCCCCACTGATAAATTATTCCGGTATCGCCACATTTCCACCAACCGTTTGCGGCTCTTAAGGCGGTGTTTTGAATGAGATTACTCATGGGTTCTCCTTAGTATTAATAATTAATCTTTTCTTCAAAAGAGATCTACCGACTAAATCATTTAATGCAATAGATTTAATTTCATAAATCATGCATTGATAATACACTTTAACTATAGTAGTTATTAAATGAAGTATGATGAATTATTTTTATCGCTAATAGTGATTAACCATTACGGAGTAATTAATATTAATAAATAATTTTGAAGACAAAAAATATACAAAGCTATTTATTAATAATATTAGGAAGCTACCTTCCCACTTCCTACCGTTTTCCCTGCGTGATGTCCCATGTACCTGTCACATAAATATGGCCGCAGTAGTATAAACAAGAAAAATTTATCATAATTCTCACAATATCAATATGAAATGAATGTATTGCCATGTAAAAAAATAATAAAAACAATATATTTAAATACAAAATATCAATAAATCAGCATTTAATTATTCATTATTATTAATCAGTAGCAATTATTTTCCCATCTTTTTTCACAAATCCACCAACGTTACCTCAACAGATTTTCAACAATACAACAAAAAATTATACGAAAAGGGAACTTATTACCTTTTATTGAACAATAATTAGTAACGCAGATAAATTATTTGACTCCAATAAACCCCTGAATGAGGTACCAACGATGAAGAAGTTATCAGCTTGCCTTTTAGCGTTAAGTATTACCACTTTCTCCTCCAATCCGGTGTTCGCAACTATCTGTTTGCAAAGCGATAAGCCACTGATCAAATGTACTCAAATATGCGGACCGATAGCTCTTTATAGTATTTTTTTCTCAATGGCTTGCTTTTAAATCAACCAATAGCAAGCAAAAGTGACAGGAATAATTTTATTCTTGTCACTTTATCATGTGGTTATTACTCTTATTCATAATGATATATCTTTACACAGTTCAATTATTCTAATCGTCCAGCACACTAAATAAATCTAATCCAAATTAAGTGATTTGCACAATTATTAAATCGAATAAAATATAAAATTATCTATAGGGAGCTATTTTAGATGAGAAAATTTCGTTATAAGATATAATCTAATAGCAACTAACATAAGTCCATAATTAAAGCTATTTTTATGCCTATTTAAGTTTATTATTTCTTAAATCCATACTTATAAATAATCAATAAAATAGCCAAAAATATCAAATAGAAACACAATCTGCGAAAATTCTTATTAATGGCTGATAGTTACATTGATAAGCAGAAATATTAGCGTCAATCCATTGCTTAACATTTATAGATTCAAAAGAGATTTTATATCCACAGTTTATAACAATATATTCAAATAACAGCCGCTGGGTTCGACCATTTCCCTCTCTAAAAGGATGAATTACATTTAATTCTGCATAATATTCAGCAAGCTTTTTAATAAGCTCTTTATAGTTTAATCCCACAAGATAATTTTCATTCTCTAACATATTAAATATCCTATTCCCTTCTATCTCAATACATTTAGCATGACAGAAACGGGTATCCCCTTTAGATATATCAATTATCCTTAGCTGACCAGCCCAGTCATATAAATCAGAAAATATCTGTTTATGGAGTTGACGCCAAAAGACCAAATCGTAAGGCGGTTCCTGGAATGAAATATTCAATATAGCAAGTTCAGTGAGTTCCCTTTCTGCCTGTTCAAGCACAACAGAATCACGAATACCTAATTTATTAATAAGTGTGTCGATACCCGGATATGTGTAGGGATCTTGCCCTGCTCCATATTTATCTACCATAATTACCTCAATTGTAAACTATACTTTCTAATGAGTTTATCTTTAAGATTTTTTTGCTCTTTCGACGTTTCAGGCAAACTATTCATAACAATATTCATTCCTTCAAGACGCATACTGTCTCTATAGTTTTTTAATTTTACATTGTCAAAATAATGTTTTTTTTCATCATAAGTTGTCATTATTGTTTTTCTATTCTTTTGGTTTCTAATACCTTTCTCTTGTTGGCGGGAATATTTAAACTTAGCCAGATCCAAATCGCTTAATTTACAGTTAATCGCCTGACCGCTTTCAAATATTCCCCAAGAAATAACTTCAAAATAACTGATTTTTCCATCCCTAATACGATTAATTTTTACTTCTAAGTCTTGTTGCAATATTTGCAAGACCTGTTGTACCTTACGTTCAGATATCCCTGTCGCTTCTACAATTGAACGCGTGTTAGGATGATTTAACTTCGTCAAGGCCGCCATAACAGCTAATTCATATTTCATTTGAATTTCCAAGATACAATCTATGCAACGATAGTATAAAACATCAAAGTAACGAAAACCAGAAAAGAGAATCACGCTATTATTGACGAATCCGGTAAAGCACATGTTCATGAAGTGGGTGTCCATCCGGTAATAAAGGATGTAAAAAAGTATTTTCATCTTTCACCATACCAAGCCGCTCCATAACTTTTTGAGATCGCAAATTAAAAATTGTCGTAAATGCAACTATTTCCTCAAGTTTTAATTGGGTGAAAGCAAAATCCAAAGCTTTACGTGCGGCTTCACTGGCATAACCTTTACCCCAAAATGGTTTATCAAGACGCCATCCAATTTCAACACAAGGTGAAAATGGTAATTCCGCCACAGGAATATTCAAACCGACAAAACCAATAAAATCCCCAGTTTCTTTCAGCTCCACAGCCCATAACCCCCAACCTCCCTGTTGCTCAAATCTCTGGATAATCGTATCCACCATCGTATTACTTTGTTCAGCCGTCAAAGTGGCAGGAAAATATTCCATGACTTCTGCGTTATTATTCAAATGGCAAAATGGTAATCTGTCTTCTTCTCTCCATGCACGCATGATTAATCTATCTGTTTCCAACACCACAGTCATATTCTTCTCTTCCCAATATTAATTAATAAACAGGATACCTACCATGCGACAAACCACATACTTTAATCAGAGTAATTAAAACAGTTAAATAGGTAGATTGTTATAGTAAACAAAACTAAAGAGGAAATATACCCGTCACCTTTCAAGTTGCCTCTTTGTTGGCTGCACTCTCTCACCCCGCTCACATAGTTATCTATGCTCCCGGGGATTCGCTCCCTTGCCGTCGCGATCCATCTTGAAATCCATTGGGTATAGAACAACTCGTTAGAAACTAAAAGGAAAGGCCCGTGCCGGCAGGATCTGAATCAGATATCACACGGGCCTGTTTTATCAGGCACTTGTTTTTACCGTGGCCTTATCTTTAGATTTATCATTATTGGTATCTTTTATCATCGGTACAACACGTTCAGACGCAGTTTTGTTTTCAACCTGTTCCGATTGTCCAAAAAACAAGCCTCCACGCTTGATAGACATACTGCTGCAACGACTGATCCCACGCAGCTCACCATGTTCAAGAATATCCAACGTCGCTGCACAACAAGTCCCTTCAACATTACCATCAATAATGATTTCCGGCGCACTAAGTTCACCTTCAACCCGTCCAGCGTGCATAATACGGATCGCACCCTCTTTCACTCGGATATTGCCAATCACTTTGCCCCAGATCTGTATATCACCTTCTACATCAATATCACCCTTAAATACCGAGCTTTTAGCAACAATAGTACAACGGTGAGCTTCCGCACTGGCGTTCTTTTTATCATCAACAAATTGAGACATGGGTTCAACAGCCGCTGCCTCTGATTTTTTTCCAAACATAGTTTTTAATCTCGACCTCATGTGAATAAAGCAAAATATTAGCGCCAAAAAAGAGAGAATCGCTGTCACTGCACAGCCCAAAAGATTACCAGCCAGATAGAATCCCAGAGCAATGCTCCACATGATCCATATACAGCTCAAAAAAATGTTGTCCGAAAAACGATGTTTTGCCATGTTTGTTCACGTTTTTGTTATTTTTCATGCTTTTTTCGTTAGAAAATACAAAACCAAAATCACTATTTTAACAGAACAGATAACAATCAATACTAAAGGAAAGCAGGTATTTACAACGTTATTAAACGGTTAAAAACCTATACCCGTCATCTTTCAAGTTGCCTCTTTGTTGGCTGCACTCACTCACCCCGGTCACATAGTTTGCTATGCTCCCGGGGATTCGCTCCCTGGCCGCCGCGATGCATCTTGAAATCTATAAGGTATATATTCATTCTTCGATAATAATTAACAAGGAAAAATTAACATTAAAGTAGAAGCCTTATTTCTATAATTGTTAACATAAATCAACAATAAAGTCACTTCATTAATGTTTAATTTTATTTACAAATGATATGTTATAAGAATACTTCTCAATTAATATCTACTGATATTTATCTAATAAACATACCACTTATTTATACAAATAAATTAATTTATTAAAAATATCAATATTATTGTGCGATAAAAATACAATTAATATCCGATAAATCAATTATTTTTATGAATAAATGATTCCATTACAAGTTCATAAGATAAATTATAGACTGGGGCAATAATCCTAAATTCTTCATTTAAATTATATCACTATAAAAAAGAGATAAGATCGATATGAAAATAATTCAACATTGGGAGATATAATGAATGAAAAATTATATAGTAGGAATAACTTAAACGCCAAAATTTTATTGAAAATAATCAGACTTCAACTGTCTCATAATTAAGAAATAGCAATTAGAAAGTAAAATTTATCATTAATCTGAATATATGAAGCTTTTTTCTCTGACACAGCTTCGGAGATTTATCAGCCTTATTAGCTCCCCAAGGTAAAGCCAGCAATATTTTCAATGTTGCCCGGGATAATAACTGATGAACCACTGGCTGTAATCTGCAATTTACCAACTGATTCTCAAGACTCTTATGAGTTGAAGCTCTCACCTTTTTCAATATTATGTTAGAAATTCTTCTCGGGTTGATAGTCTTATCAAGAAAATCCTGATCGGTAGAATAAGGTACAGCAATAATAGCGCCATTAAGGGTCACTGCGATATAACTTAGATCAGTTTTATTTAAAATAGACACAACGCCCAATATTAATATGGCCGCTATTATAATTTTACTCAGTTTCATTTCGAATTATTACGATTATCTAATAATGATTCATACCAGTATAGAACAACAACATATTCTAAATAATTTCATTGTCAATCCTATTTTAATTTTATGAAGAATAGAAAAAAATTTCACCCTAGGAATAAATCATCAAAAACATTTATATATGAACAATGACCTTATCGACCTTTCAAGTATTACAGAATAATTCAATTAATAAAAACAAAAAATACAAATTCAAATAATTTCACAACAAAATACTTAGATAACATTTCAATACGATCATTTGCGATCTATAGTGTCGCAAATTATATCTATATAAGTATAAAATACTTTATGCAGTTTGTTTTTCAAATTAAAAGATCTAAAATTTTAATTTTTCGATATAATTGATCTGCATCGTACAAAAACCAACCTTGACAAAACAGGATATGCCCGGCAATTTTTTATGACTGGAGAGCATTCAGATTGCCCTCATGTGTTGAAATTAACCGTTGGATTATCCGAATTGCCCAAGATATCCAACTGGGTTCAATAAAGCCTGGAGTTAATATGGAAAATCGGAAAGATTCGACTCACCCTTCCCAGACGGATCAAGTACTCAATGTCATATCCGAATTATGTACTATTCGGAAAATGCAAGCGGCTCCCCCGCCAGAATCATGGCCTAGTACGCGTGATGTAGCGGAACAATGCGATTTCACCATTTACAAAGCGCGTTATCTGTTATTGAAACTGGCTAACAAAGGATTAGTTATGGTCACTCCATCTCCCATTAAGAATTCTCTCCGATGGTATATACCGGAAGACAAAATTAAGTCTGTCTAATGTCAAGCAAATATGAAGAAATGGATGTCTGTTCTGTACAGTAGGGCCTGTCTATATAGTCGAAAACTTGATAAGACAACATACGGCCCTATGGTGTTATTCATTCAAATCACTGTATTCTTCCCATTACAAAAGTCTCAACAACGCATTCAAGCGCAGAGATATCATAATCAATTATTATCATTTTATTTCAGAGGTAGTCAGAATGGAAAAATTGCATCGTTGGGAAAAGGATGGATATGTTGTCTCTACAGATAAGAATAAATTAGATATCACGATCATACAGCAGTTTCTGACGAAATCCATTTGGGCAGAAGGAATCGACAAGGAGACGGTTAAGTTGTCGATCGAAAATAGCTTGAACTTTGGTCTGTATAAAAATACTCAGCAAATAGGATTTGCTCGTATCGTGACTGACTTCACAACCTTTGGTTATCTTATTGATGTTTTTGTTTTGGACGATTATCGCGGATTGGGATTAGGACGTTGGCTAATGACATGTTGCCTGGAACATCCCCAAATAGCACAACTTCGTCATATTATGCTGGTCACTTCTATGGCGCCGTGGCTATATGAAAAAATGGGTTATTCCCCGGTAAACGAAGAAAACTTTGTTTGGCAAATTGTTCGACCAGATATTTACAAACAATCTAAGCAATGAAGTAGTCATATCAATTAGTCATGAAAAATGCCCGACAAGGTGGCCGGGCATTACTACGACAATAGCCACACTATTGCGATAAATAGGAAGCTACTGTTTTATTAACCAGAAATTAGAAACTGGCGTTAACACCTAAGCTGAAAGCATAAGTGTGATTCTGAACATCACCATCATTACGTGATATTGACGCAAAAGCGCCCCAATCTTTTGTAATAGCAGCATTCATACCGATAACGTATTCACGCCAGTTGGTGTCCTGCTTTTGGCTTTTACTAACAAAAGATGTCTGAGTTGAGTTAATGGCACTACTAATCTGATAATGCTTATCGCCGAACTGGTGGTTAAACCGAACTTCAGCATAGGGGTTAAAACGACTGAAATTAGTGTCCAGACGCCAGCCTAATGTTCCGACCTGAGAATCGTAACGTTGATTACCGAAATTCATAGCCGTACTGCTATTACCTGATTCACGATAACCTTTAACATAACTCTTATCCCAAGCGTACTGGATAATCGGGCTGGTCATAACCGTAGATGTCAGCGGAATATCCCAACCTGCTGTAATGCGTCCTCCCCACTGATGACCAGTAGTCGAAGCATGCTCCTTGCGCAACCACTGATTGAGCACGATACTGCGCGTAATATCCTCATATTTCATGTCCAAATAGTGAAGATCGCCGCTAACCCAACCTTTATCGTAGTAACGCCATAAGCCATAAGTGGTGAATACATAACCACGACCATCAGCTCGGAAATTATTCACTGAGCGCTTATCCTGATAACGCGAGATCATTCCCCCTAACAGAATATTATCCGTAAGTTGATAGTCACTACCCAGTGTCAGTGTACTGTTGTGATTACCACTATAACCACCGAATACACCTATTTTACCCTGCTCGTTACCCACGCTGCGCAGCTGCTGCAAACGGTTGTCAAGAGAGGAAAGCGCTCCTTTCACCGGCACATTGTTGGTATTCGTCAGTGACATAACCTGATGTGGAGCATTAAGGATTGAAATAGTGTACTGACCAATCATACGCTGTGCGGCTGGAGTTGGATGAAAATTATCAGCAAATAAAAAGAGTTGACTGGCATTAAAACCGGGAACAGTGGAATGACAGGATTTAGCTTCAACACCCCGAGCACAAGCATAGCCTAAAGTATTGGAAAAACCGTAGCGTAAAGGATTATCAATGACTTCATGCAAAAGTGCATTAACATCAACCCGAACAATATTGCCATTATTATGACTCAGTTCCATATCTTCTAATCGATTGTAACTCTCAACCAGCTCTGACGCACTACGGCTCATTTTTTCATAAGCACCAAACAATTGCTGAGTTATCTCCTCCGCTTTTTTAGCATCCCCCCCAGAAGCTTCAAGTCCGATATTTTTGAAAACACCTTGGATAACTTGAAAGCGAGTGCCTGCATCGATTGTTGGATACTTGTTAACTGCTGCATGAACTTTATCCATTGCTGCCTCAAGTTGGCTTGGGGTAGCTTTGGATTTCAGCCCTTCAAAGATAATGGTTTCCATAAGCTTCGGAGTAACACCAACATCAGGAACCGTAGGTACGATCACCAACCCGGCCCCCGTATTGAGCAGCGTATGTACTTGGAATGCAGCGGCTTTCGCACTCTTATCAATCATTCCTTGTGCTTTACCCAGATCTTTTAATGCCGCCTGAATATCATTACCACCAATCCAGTGAATATACATGCCATTAGGATCAGCACGATTACCGTGGCTTGCCAAATAATTGTCTACTTGATTTTGAGTATTGTTATCTTTGTTCACATCAGGAACAGCCGTCGATCCACCCACGGCGTAATTAGTCCCCCCACTGTTGGAATTAGTCAGTTTAGTCCCTAAGTGTTGAGCAATAAGATCATTATACAACTCACTGGTTGTACCATCGGTCGTATATCGACCTCCATTTCCACTGTCACTCAAACTATCACCAAAAACATATAGATGGTCATAAGTGTGTGCATTCGAAATTGCACTTATCGAAAGTGCTAACATGCCTGGTGTAAATATAAATGCCCTTTTCATTAATATGATCCTCAAGAAGTTATTTTATATTTATCATTGAACTAGCCGTTCAATTGAAATGATCAATCCAAATCGAAACTACGTTAATGAGATATGACGCAATTCCTTTTTTGATTAGCCAATACCTCATTATAGTTAGTAACAGAGAGAATCCCGCATTGTTTTTTTAGATTTTAAAGTGTAGTGCTGCTTGATTGTTCAATTAATCAAATCGGTTAAAATTCAACTATCTATAAGAAGTAATATTAGACCAAATAGATTGAATTCTCTCCTTTGTTTCATGAAATAGATCACAAAACAGACAGAAGAAGATTCTGATAAGAATAATGGCTAAATCTAATTAATATCTGAATCGATCCATCACAATAAATGTGATAGTGTTAATTCATCATCGGTTTAGCAAAATAAAATATTAAGAAGAATGAATATGAGAATTCAGCAAGCAATAAAGGCCGATTTCAATAAGCTGATCGAAATCTGGGAAGCCTCGGTACGAGCAACACATGACTTTTTATCTGGCGAACAGATTAATGAATTGCGCCCATTAATTCTGCATACTTATTTACCAGCACTGACTGTTTATAAAGCGATAAATGACAAACACGAAATTGAGGGTTTTATTAGTGTTGATCAGCATCGAGTTGAAATGCTATTCATATCCCCGGATTCCCGAGGTAAAGGCATCGGCAAATCGTTGCTGAATTTTGCTATTAGCGAATTAGGTATCAATGAACTTGATGTTAATGAACAAAATACTCAAGGAGTGGGATTCTATCAGCACTTGGGGTTTGAAGTTTTCAACCGCTCAGAAATTGACGGTCAAGGTAATCCATTTCCGTTATTACATATGCGAATTGAACGGCCGAACGCCGAAGCCACCTAACTCACACTTTCCTCACATAACGTTACTATTATCGAGGCAGCGACAATCTCTTCGCTGCCCAAACCTATATTTATTTCAAATTAAACTCTATCGCTAAAGTCAGCTCCCTTGGCAAACCGGCCGGTTTCAGCCCTACCGACCGAGCTTGCTGGATCGCCGCAAGGGCAGCGCGATCCAATTCATCAGCGCCTGAACTCTGCACTAATTGGTGATTCGCCAAATCGCCGCTATCCAGCAAGCTAAACCTGACCTGAACTATCCCTTGCTGCTTCATCTTCTTAGCCCGACGCGGATAGCGTTTATGCTTTTCAATTTCACGACGCAGGGCAGCCTGATAGCTTTGTAACTCATCAGCTCCCACGCCAGTCATTGGTTGACTGGTCGTCGCCTGACGGGCGCCAGCTTGTGAATCCGCAGCATCTCTCCCCGCTAATTGAGCGCTGCCTTCCGTTTGCTCTGGCTGATTTTGCTCTGCTTCCTGTTTACGCCCACGCTCTGCCAGTTTTGGTTGAGGATCTTCTACCGGTTCTTTCTGTGGCTGAGGCTTGCTCTTCGGTTTAGCATCCGTACGTTTTTCTGGCGGCGGTTTCGGGCGTTCTTGTTTCCGTGGCCTATCCACTGGCTTATTAAGTGCTATTTTTGCCTCATGTGGCGATTCCGCTACCACTATCTCTGGCGGCAACGGGGGCGGAACAGGTTCCGGTTCTACAGGTTGTTCCTGTCCGGCCGGTGCTGCCGAAGCAACCATTTCTATTGACATACTGATTATTGGCGAATTCACTGATTGATTATTCGCACTGTCATCACGCAGTAAATGCCGCGCCATAAGCCCAACAATACCCACGTGTAACAGTAAGGAAGCAAACAAGCCAATATAAAAACGATTTTTTATCATAACTTCAAGCCATCTTTCCGTTCGTTATCTATGGAGATTGCCAGCGCTCCTAATGACAACTGGCGAATCTCTCTTAAAGAGTCAGAACCGACTGGTGACACTAAGCTTAAACGTCCGCCCAGGCGCTGGCATCATGGAACGTGTTAACGGGTCCAGATAATAGCGATCGGTTAAGTTGGTGCCGGATAATTCAACGACTACATCTGGCGTAACCTGATAATTAATATAAGCATCTATAGTCATTACTGAATTCCAGCGCATCGGGTTATTATTTATCCCTTTATAAGCACCGGGTAATTTCTTCATTAACCATTTTTCATCCTTATTCTCCACGCTACTGTGGTATAATACTCGGCTGCCGATTTCTAAATTTTCATCCAATAACCGACCACCAATATTCAGATTAAGAGAATAACGAGGTGGAATAGTTGTCCTTAAATAGCCACCGGGAAAACCGCCATCAATACATTCAGGAACACCAAATTGGTTTCTTGGATCTAACATCAGCGATTCGGTTTTATCGCAAACTTTATTCTTAAGATTATAAGATAGGCCAAAATGGGTAAAGAAACTACCGTTATCATAACGTCCTTGTACTTCTAAACCGGATAATTTCTGTTTATCTAATTGAGTAAATACAAAGTTACTGTCACGGTCAAAAACATGCTCAATGATGGTATTATAATAAGCGAATCTAATATCCGCATTACGTTCCGCACCCAATAACTGACTTAAATCATGCACATAACCCACTTCCACTGTTTTACTACGTTCAGGTTTAAAGGCACGTGTAGGCTTATCAGTCAAACCGGAAGAAAAGCCAACGGTATCCTCAAAAATACTTGGCATACGTACTGCTTCGGCATAGCGGGTATAGATACGTGCATTATCACTCACATAGGCTGTCGCGGAAAATACCGGCGCCCAGGCATGATCTTTACGTTTAGGTTGTTTAGACCAGCGCTCCTGTTCATTTTTCGCTTTATAAACGCCCTTATCACTGTTATTTAGTATTTCTCCAGAGTCATCAATATAACGGCTATTCTGTTGAGCAGTACTGTATTCATATTTATACACTTCTTTATTCGTCACGGGATCAATAACGCGTTCGTTCATATCAAGTTTCCCATTAAAATAGGGATTATCTTGTTTATATAACTTACCATCGTCATGATATTTCCAAAGCACATCTACCGGCACCATAGGACGAAGAATTGAATCCCGTTCTTTTAATTCTGTAATCTTCTTTTCTTCATATTCGAAAAATTCATCTAAATCATCGAAACAATCATCAATGCAACTGCTATATTTCTTATACAATATAGCTTCCCGCTCAGTAAGTGTTCTCATATATTGCAACCCCTTACCAACTAATTTTTCATGCTTACTATAACCAATATCACGGGCAGCCAAACGTTCATTTAAAAAATCATCCTTAGACCAATAACTTACCCGTCTAGCGCCGGCACTTAATGCCAACCATGAAGTAGGCCGCCAATCAAAATTAAAAGCAATATTATTCTCTTGGCGGCGTCCTTTTCTTGGTGGCGATCGAAAATTAGAAAAATTCTTCCCTTTATAATCATCATGGGAACCTAAACGTTCCTGTTGTAGGCTAGCTGACAAGGTTAAATCTAAACTTGAGGTCAATTCGAAAGCATTAGAAAGATCAACACCCCAACGGTTATTATGAGCATTGGTAGAAGCAGTATCTACCAGACGACCATCTTTATTTGGATCTCTTTGCTTATTATTCACATCCTTATTCACATCCCATACTTCATCTCGTTCTCGCGGTTCACGTGGATATCCCCCGGCAGTATTGGTATCGCTGATAGTACGGGTAATCCAAAATTTCATATCAAAATCAACCCACTTATTTCCATCAGGTTTCCACTTATAATCCAGATTAAATGCCTGCTGATGCACATTCGCCAACGGCCACTGCGATACAACATTATCTTTAGCACGAACCCAACCAATCCGCGAAGGCATAATCTCCCCGTAAATCGTTTTAGTATCGCGAATACCAAACCCAATCGTCTGTTGATTAGCTAGGTACCAATTATTTTTAAGCAACCAAGATTCCATTTCACTGGAAGTATTAGGCACCTCATTTCCAGGGCGATATATACGTGCCACAAAAGGCAGATAAGGATCATATGACCGGGTACCGCCATCAAGGATCTCTATATCCTCTTTACTAATGGGATCATCATAACGATGAGCACCACCCTTGCCGGCAAAATAGTTTCCTTTACTGCGGTAACTATAAGCTGCCATTAAATCAAAATATTCCTGCCGGGTACCTAGCGCCAGACGTATCGCATTATCTTTTAGGCCCAATAATTTATTATCTTTTGAAGTTTTCGGCGTAATTTCTAACGCAGGATCAACATAATTAAATCCCTGATTAAAACCGGGAATATCCCGATAATCTTGTCCCAATACCAGATGCGGTACTCGTTCCTTAACAGCATTACTGCTGGTTTCCAATTTCAAGTTAATACCAAATCGTTCATCTACTGGTACTACATCATCAATCCCCAAGGTTTTGATCATTACCGCTCCACCGATCGAACCTTTTACTCCACGTGTCAGTGATGGGCCTTTTTCTATTTCAATGCTGCTGATCAAATTAGGATCAATATAGTTACGATTATTCGCACCGTTATAACCACGCCAGGTGGTAATTGCCTGCTCAGTACCGTCAATGGTAACAGGCACCCGTCCCTGCCCCTGAATACCACGAATATTAGGATCTAATGCGCCACTGTTTCTCGAATCACCGCTAAATACGCCGACTGCGCTTTTTAAAACATCCGCCGGTGAAGCGCCCTTATAGCGTTCTACCAAATCCTTACCCAAGTAAATATTAGTAATATCTTTATCATAAACCGCATCATAACCTGCCTCATCTTTTTCGCTGGTCGCTGAAACGTTAATTTTACCGAGGTCAGCCTTATTTTCAGCGGGCTGTTTAGATGACTGAGCCGGGGCTATTAGTGTTTCTGCCTCGGCACGATAAGGCATCATACTGTAGGCCAATGCCAGCATGAATGTTATTTTGCTATATTTATTATTCAATTTATACATAATCATTATCTGCCATAGTGTGAATTGAAATAACTTATTACTTCAATCAGTATCAAAAATACTTTTCAAACTTGACTAACACTTCATTCTTATTATAGGAATAGAGCCAATCAACATTACTACTATTTTTTCTAAATCGATAAGTAATTACTGGGGTTAAACCGAAAACTTCAAATTTAGGCATACTCACAATTGCTGCATAGAATTGTTCATTATCTTTACGACGTGCATTTAGAGGGACGCTGTAATCACCAAATTGCCGCTGGCGCAATGCAGTAAATACCACTGCATTAATTCCTGGATACAATTGAGTGGAAATGCCTGCTCGCACGCCTTTTTGTTGATAATCATCCGCTTTCTCAACACTGGTTTTATTAACCCAATCCCCCCCCGCAAAGGTAACTGTTTGATCAGTTAAATAATAAGATAAAGTGGCATAAACAGAGCTCATATTACCGTCATTATGATTATAAAGTTTATGATAACGAAACTGCTTATATTCACCTTCCAAATTTAATGCCAGATTTTTATATAGAATATGCATCCATTCGGTTTTCACTCCCGTAGTACGATAACGGGAATGATGACCAACATAATTAAACTCAACGACTGGCCCCATTAGGAAATCATCTTTTTGTGCTTTATAGCTATAACCTAAATAAGTAGAAGTAGTATTTTCATTCTCCTCACTGTGATGACGATAGCTTTCTCCATAAGTCATCGAACGTAAAAAAATACCATGATGACCACTTAGTGGATATATCTTACGTAACGTAGCATCATAACTAATACCATTTGCTTTCTTTGCCATAGGCAACTTACGTTTAGTTATACAACCAACATCTTTATGATATTCAATGCAGTCAGGAGGCTTATCCGGCGACATATTCGTGTTATCGTTAAAGATATATCCCACGGAAAAAGATCCACGCCAGGCATTGCGCAAATTAATCGCCTCCTGATAATTAGTTATATTCTTAATGACTGCCGGTGGTAATTTATTTTCATTATCGCGACTAGCCACTGAAATTTCATTAAATAGTAAACTGGCTTCTCTATTTTTTTGATTCTCATAATAGACCCTGGCTAACTCTAATTTAGCCCGGGTAAAATCAGGTTGTTGCTGCAAGATAGCCTGATAATGCTGTTCTGCTGCTGCCAAGTCACCCTGAGAACGCGCCAGATTTGCCTGAGCAAAATGGACCAATTGGGTATCATGTCCAAGTAGCTTCTGATATATCAACAAAAAACGCTCGACATCCTTCACTTGTTGATGATTAATGGCTAAATAAAGCGCCTGGCCAATATCATTCACATTATTTTCAACACTAAACGTTTGACCATTAAGTACTATCGATAAATGATCTGTCTTTTTATTTACAGTTTCATCTGTAACCAGCGCTTTTTCTTGATCCTGTAAATTCCGCTGTACGTTATGCCACAATCTTCTACCGGTATCTTCATCTGCCAACACCAGAGATGGCTTTATAAACAAACAGCTAATGAGTAAAGCAAAACGAACAATTGGGGTATTTAACATCGTTAATATCACTGCTTAATTGTCGAGCCAAAAATAAACAAAAATAAGACAAAGCCAATATGAACTTTGTCTTATCCAGTCACTAAGAACGCATATTATGGGTTCTTAGTTCCGCCAAAGGCGGTGTCTTTACTATGGTCCGAAGTAAACGTAGCAGTTCCTGCTAAACTAGCGGCATTATCACCAAAGAAATGCCCGCTATTTCTACCAACAGCCCCTCCAGCAGTCGCACTACCCACAAATGAACCATCAGCTTTAATAATAGAATTAATACCGACAGTCAATGCGCTATTTGCTATTGAACCAGTAAGCCTTTTCTGACCGAAATCAGCAGTAAATGTTCCATGTAGAGCATTGCTGCCACTATATTGGTTAATTCCTTTAACCGTATAAGTTGCAATACCACCAGTAGGCAAATTAGTGGTCACATCTTTACCGGAATAATAGGCGGTATGAGTAGTATCATTCACCTTGCCGGTTTGTGACCATTCACCAAAATAGACATCAGCATTAGCCACTTTACTAAAATTAAATACCCCCATCCCGCTGTGGCTGCCCGATCCCGGCATAGAAATTTTGTGAATTCCATTCGCATCCGCTGCGGCATAACGGGTAAGCCCTGAAAAGCTAACAATTTGACCACCAGCAATGGAATGTACCCCAACTCCCGGTTCCCCCCCAGGGCTTCCATGACCAGACCCACCCTGTTTAGTCACACCTATATTAATGCTAGGTTTATTCGCATCAAACTTTTGAGTTTGCCCAAAGCCAGGTACAGCCATTGCCTGTGTTACTAATCCACATGTACCTAATACTGCAATTAACACTTTAACTTTGTTCATAGCATATTCCTTATGTTAACTAATTAAATGTTAGAGTATTGCTTATTACATAGTTTTAGTACCGTCCGAAGACTGGCGCGCATATTAACGTACTTTTAATAAAAAATGAAATGATAATCATTATCATAAAACAATTGTGTCTATTTGTATAGAATGGCAATTAATTCAGCTAACTATTTAATTATTAAATAAATATTCACCATAACCTTAATATAATGATGGATATAATATTAGGTGAATCACCAATAATGAGCGTAAAAAAAATCAATACACACAGATAGATGAAATAAGAAATTATTTCAATTGTAAATTAACATAAATATTATTATTACAATAGCAACTATTTGATATAAAATTAGCCATTCCGTATTAATTAAGAAACATTTAACAATGAGAAATGAAAATCAAAAATATATATTTCATCTAAATGATTTAAATAGAAAAATTATCCCCACAGATATAAATATATTTATTCCGAGAATGATCACTAATATATCAATTATTAAATTCACTAAAACAAAAATATTACCAACATGACTTAAATTATAACTAAATATCATTTCCCATTGATGAAAAATAAAATAACCACAGTTTTAGAGAGTAAATTTTCATTCACTGTAATTTTTTATAAAATAAATAATTAAATAACAAAATTGATACTCTTTTAGCTCTAAGATTAAAGAGTTGAATTAAGTTATTTAAATAAATCCAGAAAAATCCCCTATCTCTCGACAGGGAATTTATGTAGATATATACCCGTCATCTTTCAAGTTGCCTCTTTGTTGGCTGCACTCTCTCACCCCGGTCACATAGTTTCCTATGCTCCCGGGGATTCGCTCCCTTGCCGTCGCGATACATCTTGAAATCCATAGGGTATAGTGGTTATTAGGTTAATACGCAATTACTTGAGAAATCATTCCTCTCTGTCTAACCTTTAATATGGCAAACAGCAAAATAGCATTCACAAAGAGACCCAAAACCAATCCATACCAAAACCCTATAATTCCCATACTCTCGGTTACCCAGTCTGTCAAAGCCAAAACAAACCCTAATGGCAAACCAACTAGCCAATAACCGAATAACGGCGCGTAAAATACCGATCGGGTATCATGAAAGCCCCGTAAAATACCGGATAAAGCCGCCTGACAAGAGTCAAAGAATTGGAACAGGCATAATAGGAAGATTATGTTAAGCGCAATTATTATGACGCCGTTGTCGTTAGTATAGAGTGAAATAAATGAACCGGCGAAATAATAGATTAAAACGCCAATAACTACGGAAATAGATAAAATTAAAGCAATTGAGATCTTTATAGTCCCTGTTAATGCTGTTCTATCTCTCTTCCCAATATAGGAACCGACTTTTACAGTCACAGCGGCCGCAATCCCCCCAGTTATGGTATAGATGATAGAGGTAATATTAAGCATAATATTATGCGCAGCAATGACTTGAGCACCTAAAGGAGCAGCGGTTATCGCAATTACATCTAAAAAAACCATTTCAACAAAAAGAGCCAATCCACTTGGCATACTAATATAAAAAGTCTTAATCAAATCATTATATTTCGGTAAACTAAAATCTGGCCTATATCGACGATATTCTTTCTTTAGCAAGAAATAGATAATCAAGAATACAGCAATTAGATTATTAATAATTGCAGTTGTAATACCCGCACCAATGCCTCCCATTTCTGGCAAACCCAGTTTTCCATAAATAAATATGTAATTTAATGGTATATTCAATAATAAGGAACCCGCAGACAAATACATGGCGATTTTTGTGTCTTCCAATCCTTGTAGAAATGAACGAAAAACATTAAATATCATCACACTAGGAACACCACACGCCAGAGCGATAACATAGCCCTGTGTAATGTCTAAAATATGCTCATCGATACCTATGAACGAAAGTAGCCAGCTCACTAACATTAATAAAAGAATTATTGGTATCGAAAGTATCACCGCCAGAAACAAGTAATTTTTAAGACTGTCTTTAATCCCTTCGTCATCATGTTCAGCTTTCTGCTTTGCGACATCTGCCGCCAGCATGATAATCGTCCCATACCCTAATACAAATATAGGAAACCAAATACTACTTCCTAATGTTACTGCTGCTAAATCAGCCGTAGCATAGTGACCAGACATCACAATATCAACAAAACTCATTGCTGTACGTGCTATCTGACTAACAATGATAGGGAAAGAGAAAAATAAAAGTTGTTTTAACTCCCGCCGGTTTGAAAACTTAGCCATAAGAATCCCATTAATTTATTGGTTAGTTCCAATAATTGATCATACTAACAATAAATTACGACCAAAATCATTTAAAAAAGTCTGAAAAAATTAGAATTACGAGTATACCTTCTATTTTCGCTCAGGCAACAGCGAATAAATAAATTAAAGCAATCTAACGAAAACTAACTATTTCACAGAAATTTTTGTGATCTTTATAAAAGATTGAATATTTATTTAAGTATTTTGTTTCAATTTTATATTTTAATAGTTAATGTTACTTGGCTGAAATTATTGAAGTATTTTGTGATAACATCCACATTATTAAAAAATAAAGAGACCAGCATAGCTAAAGTAGATAATTAGTAACTTTTTCAAATTGTTTCTTTAATTAATAAATAATTAGCGGAAATATCATGTCTATACAGATATCTATTCTAAGTGCCTGTTCCAATTAGGCGTAATTGTTGCAGGCAGTTTGAACACGGACAGCGCGGAAAAACCGGAGCGTACACGTAGTACGTGAGGATTTTGAGCACTGCCCAGGTTCAAAATGGCAAATAAAATAGCCCTATTGGGATAGGCAGTAATAGTTCATTAATCAAAAAGAGATATAAATCAAGTTCTTTGTGAGCAATTCCTTATGAACAATAGTAAGTAAGGCTATGGTTTTAACAAAAGCCGCTTACACCTATTTATCAAAGATATATGTCATCTTACCGTAAAAAAAGAGATCGAAAATGAAACCAGAAACTCTTGCTATCCACGGCGGATATTCCCCTGATCCAACAACCAAAGCCGTTGCCGTTCCTATCTATCAAACGACATCCTATGCATTTGACGATACCCAACACGGCGCCGACCTATTTGATTTAAAGGTTGAAGGCAACATCTATTCCCGCATTATGAACCCAACTAATGATGTATTAGAAAAACGGGTTGCTCTACTTGAAGGAGGCATCGCTGCTTTAGCGGTTGCATCTGGCATGGCGGCTGTTACCTGTGCGATTCAATCCATTGCCAGCGCTGGAGATAACATTATATCTGTTGCTAAGTTATATGGCGGCACTCATAATCTGCTAGCTCACACACTGCCGCGATTCGGGATTGAGACTCGGTTTGCTGAACACGATGATATTGCAGCCTTGGAGTCACTGATTGATGATCGTACCAAGGCGGTATTTTGTGAATCTATTAGTAACCCGGCCGGTAATATTGTTGATCTGAAAAAATTTGCCGAAGTCGCCCATCGTCATGGCGTCCCCTTAATTGTTGATAATACCGTCGCTACGCCTGTGCTTTGTCGCCCCTTCGAGCATGGCGCTGATATCGTTATTCACTCTTTAACCAAGTATATGGGAGGGCATGGTAACTCTATTGGCGGCATCATTGTCGATTCCGGCAATTTCCCCTGGAAAAAATATAAGCAACGGTTTGCTGTATTGACTACCCCAGATCCCTCCTATCATAACGTCATTTATACCGAGCAATTCGGTAAAGCGGCATTTATCGGGCATTGCCGTGTGGTTCCGCTACGTAATATGGGCGCTGCATTGTCGCCTTTTAATGCTTTCCTTATTTTGCAAGGATTGGAAACACTGGCATTAAGAATGGAACGTCATACTGAAAATGCGCTGAGAGTCGCTCATTATCTGCAAGATCATCCTCAAGTGAGTTGGGTGAAATATGCCGGGTTGCCAGACCACCCAGAACATCAACTGGCTCAACAGTATGTGGATGGGAAGCCATCCGCGCTCCTCTCTTTTGGCATTAAAGGCGGGCAACAATCCGGCGCACGATTTATTGACGCACTAAAATTGATTGTACGACTGGTTAACATTGGCGATGCTAAATCACTCGCCTGTCATCCAGCGTCAACAACCCATAGCCAATTAAATGATGAGGAGTTAATTAAAGCTGGCATATCACAGGATATGATTCGCTTATCTATCGGCATTGAACATATCGACGATATTATTGCCGATCTTGCCCAAGCTCTGGATGCATCGAAATAATTTAAAGTTGTCATATACCCTATGGATTTCAAGATGCATCGCGACGGCAAGGGAGCGAATCCCCGGGAGCATAGAAAACTATGTGACCAGGGTGAGTGAGTTCAGCCAACAAAGAGGCAACTTGAAAGATGACGGGTATATACCCCGTTCTCACGAACGGGGTCTTATTCATAGATCCTCACTGTTTTTTTCTACCTATCTCAATTATTTTTTCCTAATCCATGTTGTCGACTTTAATTACCTTTCATTTTTATTAATCAATATTAACACCTATTGAATGACTAAAACGAAAAGCATAGGGGTAATAAATTAAATCGGTAACACTGTCGCCAATATTCGATAAAGTAATTCATATCTCCGTGACAAAAAGAGGAAATCAATAATAACTCTCGGATAAATAACGGTTATTCACGTCAAATATACAAGGAAAATAGATGAAAATTCAGTTAGCCTATACGTTGTTATTCAGCACATTGTTCAGTGGATATGCTCTAGCACAAATCCCCAATGAATTCAGCCCAACACCATCATTTGAAGATAATTTCGATGGCACAACGCTTAATACCCAAAAATGGGATTATCGTGGCCTAGGCGTCAGAAAAAATTGTATTAATACTCAATCAGCGGTTATTGTGCAAAATGGCCATTTAACCATAAAAACCTATTCCGATAGTTCTTCCGGCAAGCTACAGAATTATTGCGGCATGATTTCAACACAAAAAAGTTTCCTACAATCATATGGCTATTGGGAAGCCGCTGTCAGATTTAATCGTGCGGAAGGTAATCAAGTTGCATTCTGGGTTCAATCACCGACAATGGGCCTCGATTTAACCAATCCAGAAAAATCAGGTGTCGAAATTGATGTGTTTGAACATTTAGCCGAAGCGACACAGGATCAATATAATCACGCTATTCACTGGAATGGTTATAGCAGCGCTCATAAGCAGTGGTCAAAGAAAATGTCTATGAGTCAACTTACTGACGGTAAGTTCCATAAATTTGCTGTAGCATGGACACCAAAAGGTTACACATTTTATGTTGATGATATTCCTCAAAATCTGTCGGGGCTAGATCAAATCCCTATTTCAATCGCCAACCAATATATTATTTTAAGCTCCGAAGTACCGCGCAGTTATCCAGCTCAAGGTTATGGCCCGATAAATACAACAACCGCAACATTCGATGTGGATTATGTAAAAGTTTATCCGTATATCGGTAATAAGAAATAATCATCGTTCAGGAAAAAGGAAAGCAAATAATTGGCGCCCAATAATTGGACGCCATTTTCTCATTAAAATTTTATATCTAATTTCGCCCACACTGTCCGGCCGGGTTCATTCACTGAGGTATTCGCTGAATAACCAAAAGTGCTATTACCAGCAAGGTTGAGGTGTTCGCTGTATTCTTTATCCAAAATATTGTCGATACCCGCGCTCACTTTTATATTTTTGTTAACCTTATAGGCAGCGTTTGCAGAAAGTACGCCGAAACCTGAACTATCTTGGAAATCTTTACCGACAACATTTCCCTGCCCCTCGGCAATCCGATGCTGGCTGCTCACCAATCGCCACAAACCGGTACTGCTCCAATCACCACGTTCATAGGTCAATCCGAAGCGGGCTTCCAGAGGCGGGATCTGAGGCATCGGTTTGCCATCCGTTCTGTTTTCTCCCCAAGCATAGGCAAGGCTGGCGTCCGTTTTCCAATGATCTGTCAATTGATAACCAAAGCCCATCTCCCCTCCCATAATATTGGCATTAACGTTATCAGCCTGGCTAATACGGGCGTTTGTCGGGCTATATCTAAATAAGATGAAATCATTTACACGCCCTACATAAGCGGATACCCAACCATTAAAACGTTCCCCGGTATATTGAGCGCCAATATCAAGCTGAGTGGTTTTCTCACTTTTTACCCCATCAAAAGCACTGGCACTCCCCGCCGGACCATATTTAGGCGAAAACAGTTCCCAATAGTCAGGGAAACGCTCGGTGTAACCAATACCGGCATAAAACATCATTGGCATATCAGCCAGAGTATGCTCTAAGCGCATAAAACCACTCGGTAAAGTATCATTACGCTCTTTTTCACTATTGCCAGCAAATTTCTTTACTCGGCTGCGATCAAGACGGGCGCCGGTTATTAATTCGCTCTGTTCTGTGGTATACCAAGTTAGCTCGCTAAACAGGCCATAGTTATAAAATTGAGCATCCTTTTGCCATGAGCTACCTGATTTATTACGGTGGGTATTGGTTTGCGTATCTGCGCCGCTTTCCAATTTAACGTCTTGCCATAGCCAAGTGCCCATGACTCGCCCCCCGACAACGCGACGATCCAGTTGCATCGACATACCGTGGTTCATATTCATGTGCATACCACATCCATGCTTACAACCCGAAGAAGAGATCCCCATCGACATGGGACTATTCGGAGAACGCAAAGTGATATTGTCCATAATATGGTTGGTATAGTTGTAATAAACTTGAGCTTCAACCTTATCAAGCACCTCACTGAGGTGGGATTTCTCAAAACGTAAACCGAGACTTTCACGTTTGAATTGCGAGCCATCCATGCTACGTCCAGCATAACGGGCCTCACCATCACCTTTCCCGGCGGTCAATTCAAGCAATGTATCTTTATCCGGCGTCCACCCTAACGCAAGATCACTATTCCATTTATCCCAACGTGAAGGAACGCGATACCCATCGCCATCTTTGTAGTCATTTGAACGGGATTTATTTGCCATTAAACGTAAATATCCCAATTCACTGCCGATACTCGCATCAACATTGCCATCCCAACGGTCATTTAAACCCGTCAGTCCACTGGCATTGATTTTTGCTCCCAGCTCATCAAATCGCGGATGTTCACGTTCAAACCTTACGGTCCCAGCGGAAGCACCGGGTCCCCACAATACCGTTTGAGGCCCTTTAATGACTGTCAGCAAATCATAACTTTCTGGCGAAATATAAGATGAAGGGGCATCCATTCTGCCAGGACACGCTCCTAGCATTTCTGCGCCATCAGTCAGAAGTTTAATCCTTGAACCAAACATTCCGCGAAATACCGGGTCCCCATTGGTGCCACCGTTACGGATTTGAGAAAATCCCGGTATGGTTTTCAAATAGTCAGAGCCGTCACTGGCCGGAACCGGCTGACGAGGCGTTTTTGGCGAGGTGACAATTGACAAAGGAGAATGCAGAGGTGCTGTTACCGTGATCACATCACCATCATTGGTTTTTAAACCGTGCACATGGTCGCGTGAATCAGGTGAAGTTTCAGCCGTATAGCCATTAAAAGCAGCTAACAGAAAAAGCGGCATTGCCGAATTAATACAACGGGACAGCGTATTTTTTTTATGAGAAATATTTTTTTCGAATATCATCATCTTGCCTTAAATGTAAATCCACCTTCCAAAGTGATATTTCTATCAAAAGCGGAATACGTTATAGAATCCAACCAAAGTGTTTTTGGTATGAACAAACTTTTCCTGACTCAACAATGAGCAGGACAAGACATTTCATTATGTTTAAATTAATGAGATGAGATCTGTTCAGGCGGAGCGCGAGGCAACGAATCAGAAAAGATGAAATGCGGCAGAAATGAAGCTACGGTTTGAATCGGTGGTGGCCGTGAAGTCAGCGAAGTTGACCAAAATAGCGGTGTATTCGCCAAATCCAGCATAGGTACATGGATCAGAAAAACGCAGTATCCACAGGCAATATCCTCCAACATCGACATACCGCCATGCATACCCATCTGCATGCCATCATGATGGTTAGTAACATATGATGCGGAAGAAATGTCAGAATGAGGCATATTGCGAGGCATATCATCGTCAGATGACATCGCCACATGGCAATCGACCACTCTCGATGAATGAGCCTCACCAATGCGCGCATGTTCCAGTGACCGAGAGATCACTGGCGCAATGAACAACATCAGTATCGCGAATATACCGAGCCAAGCTGGCAAGCGGCTTCGCGATGTATAAAATTGGATCAGTGACAAACTAAGCCTATTCTGTAGAGAACACATTCAGGGACGGGATTGTACGTATTTAACGACCAAATGTTAAAACACTTTATGCAGGAATGTCGCTTTAGCGGCAAAATTTATTATTTTTCTAAAACCAATGGAATTTTTTCATTAAATTCGACCAAAATTTCAGCTCGCCATAACCGTCGTATTTCCAACAATACCGTTTTTCTTTGCAAGAAGAATTTTTATACGAAGAAGCTATGCCCGGCAAAACACAAATGCTATTTCACTTTAAAATGGTTAAAAAAATGCCAACCATGACTATCAAAGTACAAATCAATCTTACCAGCCCTATCTTCTCTTTGAGAATCCATGCACTGAAAATAATGCCAAAAATCACACTTGTTTCCCTCAGTGCTGAAACTAACGCGGCAAGGCTTCGAGAAGCATGTTGAAATCCATAGGGTATATAATAATTGTTAATAAAGCAGTTTATGGAGGCAGTATCCCGCTTCTAGAAAATCAACAAGGAAAAATCAAAGCGCCGCAATATTATGAAAAGCTATTCACTGAAAAACAGCTTCTCGAATGACTTCTAATGAAGCAGGATTTTCAATCAGGGCAAGATCACCGGGTTCACGTCCTTCACATATTGCCTGCATGGTTCGACGCAACATTTTTCCTGAACGTGTTTTGGGAAGCTGAGAGACAAAATAGATCCGTGCCGGGCGGCCTACACTGCCAATTTGCTTATTGACCAAATCCATCAAGACTTTTTCCAAAACAGCAAAATGCTCAGCATTCTGGATCTCCTTCCCCTCCTTAAGGACAACAAAAGCAACCGCGGCTTGTCCCTTAATAACATCTTTAATGCCAATAACAGCCACTTCGGCAACATCTTCATGGCCGGCAATACACTCTTCTATCTCCCTTGTTCCCAGACGGTGCCCGGCCACATTAATCACGTCATCCGAACGCCCCAAAATAAAATAATAGCCATCACTATCACGAATACCCCAATCGAATGTGGAATAAACAGCATGATCAAAGTGTCGCCAATAGGTATTGATAAAACGTGTATCATCACCATAAATAGTTTGAATACAACCCGGGGGTAAAGGCCCTTCAATAACAAGCATTCCTTTTTCGTTATCACCACACGCCTTACCAGTCAGTTCATTGATGAGCTTGACATGAAAACCATACATCGGGAAGCCAGTACTGCCAAATCGGCTCGGCCTGTCATCCAAAGCGCGGGCAATCGCCATAATTGGCCAACCGGTCTCTGTCTGCCAGTAATTATCTATGACAGGAACATTAATAGCCTCAGCAATCCAGCGGGCGGTATGCTCATCTAGCGGTTCTCCCGCCAGATACAATGTTTTAAGTGATGAAATATCGTATTTACCAATACATTCAATTGGATATTTTTTCAGTACACGAATCGCCGTAGGTGCTGAAAACATCCGCGTTACCTGATATTTCTCCACTATTTTCCACCAAATGCCCGCATCTGGCCGTATCGGCAACCCCTCATACATAATCGTCGCCATTCCTGCAATTAAAGGAGCATAAACAATATAAGAATGCCCGACGATCCAGCCGATATCTGAGGTGCTAAAAAACACCTCCCCCGCTTTACCGCCAAAAATGATATCCATAGATGTTGCCAGTGCGACAGCATAACCTCCAACATCACGCTGTACGCCCTTTGGCGTACCCGTCGTGCCGGATGTATAGAGCACACAAGAAGTTTCATTTGATTCAAGCCAAATCACGGGTACGTCTGCATCAAAGTGCTCTTGCCGCAATGTAGCGAAATCGATATCTCTCCCCGGCACCCAAACCATTTCCGATAGTCCGCGGTTAACCATCAACACATGACGGGGTTTGTGATTCGCCAGTTCGATAGCCTCATCCAACAATGGCTTGTAAGGAATAACTTTGCCGCCGCGCGATCCGCCATCAGCAGACACTACCAACACCGGCTCAGCATTATCCAGCCGAGTAGCAAGGCTCTGAGAAGCAAAACCACCGAAGACAACAGAGTGAACAGCACCAATACGGGCACAAGCGAGCAAAACAAACAGCGCCTCGGCAACCATCGGCATATAAACCAGAACTCTGTCGCCTTTTTTAACCCCCAAAGAGAGCATCATGGCAGCCACTCTATTCACTTCCTGATGTAATTCTCTGAAAGTAAATACTTTCTCACTATTGGTTTCTGTTGAAATCGTGATAAGCGCTTTGGCATCGGGCTGGCTTTCCAGCCAGCGATCCACCGCGTTGTAACATAGGTTGGTTTTTCCACCGCAAAACCAGCGGGCAAAGGGAGGATTGCTATGATCCAGCACTTGTTCAAACGGGTGTTGCCAGAAAATGCGTTGCGCCTGTTCTGCCCAGAAAGAATTGGGATCATCAATAGATTGCTGATAAAAAGCGTTGAATGACATAATCTCTCCTAGTGCTGCCGTAGATGATAGAGCGGCACTTGGGAGAGCGGCCGCCGATAGCATGACAAATTTAAATAACGTACAAATCGAGGTATTCGTTTACCGGCATGTTTTCCAGTAACGAACGGTCAAGGGAAACAGACAGGATTTTTTTCTGTTGTGTTTCAGGGAACTGGCGTGCCAAGTTGGTGCTGAATTTTTTCAGCAATAATGGAATGCCTTCCTTACGGCGGCGAGCATGGCCGATGGGGAATTCGACTTTCACTTCATCAAGCTGGCTGCCATCTGTAAACGTAACAGTTAATGCGTTAGCAATAGAGCGTTTTTCTGGATCGTGATAATCACGGGTAAAATCAAGATCTTCAACACACACTATTTTTTCCCGCAGTGCATCAATGCGGGGATCTGCCGCAACGCTATCTTCGTAATCCGCCGCAGTAAGGCGGCCAAAAATCAAAGGAATCGCCACCATGTACTGAATACAGTGATCTCGGTCCGCAGGATTGTTTAACGGGCCTTGTTTATCGATAATCCGAATGCAGGCTTCATGGGTACGAATGGTGATCTTTGTAATGTCATTGATAGTTTTACCCGCGTCTTTCAATTGCTGATGCAGGCTCATTGCCGCTTCCACTGCGGTCTGTGCATGAAATTCTGCCGGGAAAGCGATTTTGAACAGCACGTTTTCCATCACATAAGAGCCATAGGCACGCTGGAATTTAAAAGGCTGACCATTGAACAGAACATCATAGAATCCCCACGTTTTTGCGGTTAATACCGAGGGATATCCCATTTCACCCTTTTGCGCCATCAAAGCCAAACGCACCGCGCGGGATGTCGCATCACCGGCAGCCCAAGATTTGCGTGAACCGGTATTCGGAGCATGGCGGTAAGTTCGCAGCGATTGACCATCAACCCAAGCCAGTGATACCGCACTCAGGATCTCTTCCCGATTCAATCCCAACATTTCAGCAACAGCAGCGGTCGAAGCCACTTTTACCAGCACAACATGATCTAAACCGACTTTATTGAATGCATTCTCCAATGCAAGACATCCCTGAATTTCATGCGCTTTAACCATACTCGCCAAAACATCTTTGATCGTGAGAGGCTTTTTCCCACCAGCAACGGCATTTCTTGATAGCCAGTCAGCTATTGCCAAGATGCCACCGAGGTTATCGGATGGATGCCCCCATTCAGCGGCAAGCCATGTGTCATTGAAGTCTAGCCAGCGGATCATCGCACCAATGTTAAATGCCGCCTGTACCGGATCGAGTTGAAACTGCGTTCCCGGCACACGCACGCCATTAGGTACCACTGTCCCCGGCACAATCGGCCCTAGCAATTTCTTACAAGCCGGGTATTCCAGTGCCTCTAACCCGCAACCCAACGTATCCAGAAAACAGTAATAAGCCGTTTCATAGGCGATGGATGATGTGATGGCGTATTCCATAACATAATCCACAATATCCACAATCACCTGATCATATTCAGGGCGATTGCTTACAACAGAGGTAGACATAATAATTCCTTGTTAAAAAAACACGTATACAGGGATCTCTGCATCAAAAATAGCGTTACCCACGTTTACTAATTGGCATAAATACTTGATTTTCTGGCCCGGTATAGTTGGCTGCTGGACGAATAATTTTGTTATCAATACGCTGTTCAATAATGTGGGCCGCCCACCCCGCAGTGCGAGCAATCACAAACAATGGTGTAAACATCGCAGTTGGCACTCCCATCATGTGATAGGAAACCGCTGAGAACCAATCAAGGTTCGGGAACATTTTCTTATTGGCCCACATCACCGCTTCTATTCGATCCGCAATATCAAACATTTTGGTGGTTCCTGCCTGTTTGGAAAGTTGCAGAGCCACATTTTTAATCACTTTGTGACGGGGATCAGAGATGGTATAAACCGGATGACCAAAGCCGATAATGACCTCTTTTCTTTCTAATCGCGCCAGGATATCCCTCTCTGCTTCATCAGGATTTTCATAACGCTGTTGAATTTCAAAAGAGACTTCATTTGCTCCACCATGTTTTGGTCCTCTCAACGCACCAATCGCTCCGATAATGGCAGAGTAGATATCCGTACCAGTTCCTGCGATAACCCGGCTGGTAAATGTCGAAGCATTAAATTCGTGTTCCGCATAAAGAATTAGGGAGGTATGCATGGCTTTTTCCCACGATTCACTGGGTTTTTTACCATGCAGGAGGTGCAGAAAATGCCCGCCTATCGACTCATCATCCGTTTCCACCTCAATACGACGCCCATTGTGGCTATAGTGATACCAATAGAGCAACATGGAGCTGAAAGAGGCCAGTAATCTATCAGCAATATCACGCGCTCCCGCAAGGTTGTGATCGTCTTTCTCAGGCAATGTACAACCAAGAACAGAGGCGCCCGTACGCATGACATCCATCGGATGAGCGGCTGCGGGCAATGTTTCCAGTGCTGCCTTTACACTACTCGGCAGACCTCGCAGTGCTGCTAATTTCGTTTTATAGGCAGCCAGTTCAGCGTAGGAAGGCAATTTTTCGTGAATCAGTAGGTATGCAACTTCTTCAAATTCACACTGGGTCGCAAGATCAAGAATATCGTAACCACGGTAATGCAGATCATTACCGGTCTTTCCAACGGTACAAAGCGCTGTGTTACCCGCACTGACGCCAGAAAGGGCTACCGATTTTTTAGGCTTGAAAGTGGTTAACTCAGTCATCGTGTTCTGTTCGCTCATGGGTATCACCTCTACTGTTTTTATGCCATATAAAACGATGAAATTAGGTGGAACTGTCCATCATTGAGACTTTTTCTGGGAGAAAAGCACATCCAGTTTTTGTTCAAAATCGTAGTAGTTGATGCTTTCATATAACTCATTGCGAGTCTGCATCATGCTGATCACACTCTTCTGCGTCCCTTCGCGACGGAGTGTGGCATAAACCTGCTCGGCTGCTTTATTCATTGCTCGGAAAGCAGAAAGCGGGTATAGCACGATGGAAACATCCACACTTTTCAACTCCTCAGTCGTGAAAAGTGGAGTCGCACCAAATTCGGTGATGTTGGCTAGTATTGGAACCCCGGTTGTTGACGCAAATGCTTGATACATGTGTAATTCAGTGATCGCTTCAGGAAACAGCATATCTGCCCCGGCTTCGATATAGGCTTTTGCCCTGTCAAGAGCCGCAGCTAATCCTTCAACAGCCAAGGCATCAGTGCGAGCCATAATGACGAAATCTTTATCAGTACGGGCATCGACTGCTGCCTTGATGCGATCAACCATTTCCTCTTTGGATACAATCTCTTTATTCGGGCGATGACCGCAGCGCTTCGCACCGACCTGATCTTCAATGTGCAACCCCGCCGCCCCTGCTTTGATCATTGAGCGCACTGTACGTGCCACATTAAAGGCAGAAGAGCCAAAACCGATATCAGCATCCACCAGCAATGGCAAATCACATACATCCGTAATACGACGAATATCTATTAACACATCATCCAGCGTTGAAATTCCCAGATCAGGCATCCCCAATGAACCCGCCGATACACCACCACCAGAAAGATAGATGGCTTTATAGCCCGCCCGTTTAGCCAGCAACGCATGATTCGCATTAATGGCGCCAACGACCTGTAGTGGAGATTCGGCTTCTATAGCCTGACGCAATGCCAAACCAGCAGAGGAAAGCGCCATGTTAGGACCTCGTTGTTATTATAATGAAACACACTTGTTACCTAGCAATAGGTGTACCAATAAAATAAAAAATGGCTGGCGATTTTAAAAAACAAACACAAAATAAAGTTAATATTTTGTTTTTTAATTGAAAAATAGCGATAAAAATATTTATTAGTTTGTAGGAAAGCACCATTGATAGAAAAGCACACCTGTTTCATAATGAATCAATTACGTTTCACGAAACACGAATGAAACAATTGCGAAACATTGAACTATTGTGGTGGGAAAAACGAAAACAGCGTACAGATAGAGGAATAGCATGGCAGAAATACCGTCAACAGAACGTGATAAACCGGTCATTTGGACAGTATCTGTTTCCCGTCTTTTTGATCTCTTCCGTGATATCACACCAGAGTTCGATCATCAGGCCAATATCACGCCTATCCAACTCGGTTTTGAAAATGCGGTTCAGCATATTCGTCAACGGTTAACAACTGAATGTTGTGATGCTGTGCTCTGTGCCGGTTCTAATGGCGCCTATCTTAAAAGCCGTTTGTCAGTGCCCGTTATTATCGCCAAAGCCAGCGGATTTGATTTTATGCAGGCATTAGCCCGCGCACGACAAATCAGCTCTCGTATTGGTGTTATCACCTATCAGAACACGTTACCCGCGCTAGAAGAATTTCAGCAACGGTTCAACTTGCGAATTGAACAACGCAGTTACGTAACGGAAGAAGACGCACGGGCCCAAGTCAATGCACTAAAAGCCATCGGCATTAAAGTGATTGTCGGTGCCGGGTTGATTACCGATCTTGCCTATGAAGCTGAATTGGTGGGTGTTTTTGTCTACTCCGCTAATTCTATCCGCCAGGCATTCCGTGATGCTCTGGATATCGCCAGAATGACCAAACTCAACCAAGCCTCAATTTCTGCTTATCCAACCGAGAATAGTTTGCGTACCCGTCATACTCTCAATGATATCCGGGGAGATTCAGCGGTAATGGAACATGTGCGCAACACTATTATGCTATACGCCCGCTCGCCTGCCACAGTGCTAATACAAGGGGAAAGTGGTACAGGGAAGGAGCTGGTGGCACAAGCCATTCACCATGAATATGCTCTGCGGTATGGTCAGATTGCAGGTAAACACCAACGCCCGTTTGTCGCCGTTAACTGCGGCGCCATTGCTGAATCCCTATTGGAAGCTGAATTGTTTGGTTATGAGGAAGGGGCTTTCACCGGTTCACGACGTGGAGGACGTGCGGGTCTTTTTGAAGTTGCTCATCGAGGCACGTTATTTCTGGATGAAATTGGTGAAATGCCACTGCCCCTTCAAACGCGGCTATTGCGGGTACTAGAAGAAAAATCCGTTGTCAGAGTAGGAGGGCACCGCCCCATTGCCGTTGATGTTCGGATCATTTGCGCCACACATTGCGATTTGGATACTTGGGTGCAAGAGGGGCGTTTTCGAACAGACCTGTTCTATCGTCTGAGTGTATTACGGATCAATATTCCAGCCCTCAGAGAAAGGGGCAACGATGTTGGTATATTGGCGCTGGAATATCTGCGACGAGCATTTGCCGCATTGAACTTGCCGGTATCACAATCAAGAGTGCAAGAGCTTGCTGCCTGTCAGGAAGCATTGCAAACCTATCATTGGCCCGGCAATGTCCGAGAATTACGTAATCTCATGGAACGGGTAACGTTATATCTCAGTGCTCATCCTGAGCATACCTTAACACCGGAATTGATATTAGCCCTTTCACCGGAGCGTAAATCTACACTCAAGCTGGCAGAAAAAAGTATAAAACCTTCGTTGACTGAACAATCCTCACTTGCTGCGCCACTTTCAGCCCATGAAACCTTGAAACGGTTTTCTGGCGATCGCCAAGCCGCCGCGGAGTATCTGGGGATTAGCCGCACTACATTGTGGCGACGACTGAAACAAGAATTGGCCGGGAATGAAGGAACGAACGTTAACGAAAACGTGATTTAAAACGTCGTTTTGAAATGCTTACGATAATCCTGTGGAGTACTACCGTATGCCCGGAAGAAACTACGACGCAAAGTATCTTCACAGCCGAAACCACAACGGGAGGCTATGCACTTGAGCGATAGCGTAGATTCAACTAAAAGTTGACGCGCCGCTTCCAGGCGGAATCGCTCCACCGCTTTGGCTGGCGTAATTCCTGCGTGTTGGCTATAGTGGCGCACGAAACTACGCTCACTCATATTGGCCCGGGCGGCCAAAGCGGCTACTGAGAGGTCTCCCGCCAAATTGTTGGTCATCCAAGCGTGCAGATCTGCAAATTTACTCGTACTGCTTTGTAATGCCAGTGGAGCACTAAACTGTTCCTGCCCACCGGGACGTTTGAGAAACATAACGAGTTCCCGTGCAACATCCAGCGCCAATTTATGACCGAAATCTTCCTCCAACAATGCCAGAGCCAAATCGATTCCTGCGGTGACGCCAGCAGAAGTCCACACCGGGCCATCCTGAATAAAAATAGGATCACATTCTACCCGCAATTTACTGTAACGCCGGGCTAGTTCAGCACAGCTACTCCAGTGTGTGACGACTCTGCGACCATCAAGTAACCCGCAAGCAGCCAGAATGAATGCCCCACTGCATACAGACACAATACGCCTAGCCTGCAATGCATGTCCCTTTAACCAATTACGCAATGGCGGATGGTTCGCCGCTGATTCAACGCCAATACCTCCTGCAACGATCAGAGTATCGGCGGGAGAATCCAACTTAGGTAAGGGTTCTGCCTGCACAGTTATTCCGGCTTGCGTCATTACCTGCCCGGACTCACAAGCCACGACTTTTATGGCGTAAGGCCGCCTGTGACCAGCCTTCTCTGCCAGTTCATTAGCTGTGGTAAAGACCTGCAATGGCCCTGAGAGGTCCAGCAGATTTACGTTGGGGAAGATCAGAAAATAGAGAGTTTTAATGTCCATAAGGCAATTATGGCACTTGGCGTAAATCGTCGCAATATTGGCATACACGCCAATTAGCTTACGGTTACAGTTGTTCTATACCCTATGGATTTCAAGATGCATCGCGACGGCAAGGGAGTGAATCCCCGGGAGCATAGCAAACTATGTGACCGGGGTGAGCGAGCGCAGCCAACAAAGAGGCAACTTGAAAGATGACGGGTATATCAATTTACTACCGGGAATACAGATGTTCAGCGATCGCTAAAAATAGCGGCATATGAATTTCAGTTCTCGTTTCAATCTCGATAAGGAAAACTTCTCCATGAAAAACACATCTAAGGAACATCCTGCGGCATTATCTTCGTTAACGAAAGCATCGGCTGGAGAAAAACCCACTCTCGCCTTTGTCATTTTCCCAGGCATGACGCCGCTTGATATGATTGGTCCCGCGACAGTTCTTGAAGTAGGAGGATGGTTAAATATCGAATATGTTTGGCGCGATTTACTTCCGGTGCGTACTGAGCTGGAATATATATCATTCTCGCCGAGCACTACATTTGAGCAATTAGATAAAGTGGATATTTTATGTGTTCCCGGTACAGGAAATCCTTATGCTTTGCTTGCCGAATTAGACATGCTTGATTGGATGCATAAAGTGGGAAATAAAGCGTCTTGGGTAACAAGTGTATGTACAGGATCTGTCCTATTAGGAGCCGCAGGCTTGCTAAAAGGGTATCAGGCGGCGACTCATTGGTCGATGATAGACGATCTCAACGAATTCGGTGCAATACCGGTTAATAAAAGAGTCGTTATTGATAGAAACCGGGTTACTGGAGGTGGAGTCACCGCAGGTATTGATTTCGGTTTAACATTACTTGCTAAAATCAAAGGTGAAGAATATGCACAAGCAGTCCAATTGGCAATGCAATATAGCCCAGAACCCCCGTTCAATAGCGGCATGCCAGAATTCGCCGGCAAAGAAATAACTCATGCCACGCTTCAAGCTATATTTTCCAATGTGGAAAAACAGACGCCTGATTACAAAGAAATCTTAATTAAAAGCGCCAAAAGAATATCAGATATCTACTGAATCTATTTTCGTATGATGGCTTAATTAATCTGTTTTAGCCTTGCCAACAACTTAAACAGATTTATTTCAGCGATCGATCGTTTACCAATAACGGCAATACTTTCTGTTCCAAGAACGACTAATTCAGAGGTGCATAAATCCAGATTTATTTTTTTAGATTAAACGGTATAGGCAACCAATCCGGTTGCCGCTTCCAAGAGAAAATTTATCGGATTACGATGTTTCGAATATTCTATTTGAGGAATATTCTTTAATTATTCAAATACTATTTCAATTAAAAAGCTTAATACCCGACAGAAAAAGTATGATTTCAAACTTATCCAAATAATATACCGCTTATATGTAAAGTTTTGCCCACTTATTTACACGAATTTTCATGCCAATAAAGTGTCAGCATAAGTTAATCGGCTATTTGTTCAATCTTACTCCGGCTCATTACAATGATTTTAATTATCGTTTCATGGTCTATACCATTGTCTATCATTGCATACACGATTTTCACAAGCGCCAGTTTTCTACCTATCTGTAATCCTTCTTGGTATGCTTCTTGGTATGCTTCCTGAAATCCTTCTTGGAACGCTTTCTGCTCCAGTTTTTGCGCTATTGTCATCAATTACCTCCTCATATTTCTAGGGGACGGTCCCGTTACTCGCTGGACAAGCCCCTCTTCTAACACGAATCTTTAAATACCAATTACGGCTCTCAGCACGAATCAGTGATGTATTTGTTCAAGTTCGTTCTGGCTCAACCCTGTGTTTTTCATTATTGTTTCATGATCGATACCATTGTTCATCATTCTACAGGCGATTTCCAGAACCGCCTGTTTTTTACCTTTCTCTTCACCTTTCTTTTCACCTTTCTGTAATCCTTCTTGAAGCCCTTCTTCGCGTGCTTCTTGACATTTTTGAAGCCCTTCCTTAAGCCCTTCTTGATGTCCTTTATGTTGCAACTTCTGCGCTATTGTCATCAGTACCTCCTCATACTTCGGGAACTGTTCTGCCAGTTGCCGGATAAAACCTTCTGGATCGGCGGTATCTCCCACCAGTAATATGTAGTTTAGCATGCTTTTTAGCAACTCATATGTATAATAATCATACGCAAACAACATGGTCAGCTCTTGCTGTAACTCCGCCATATCACGTTGCCGGATATGTTTTTGTACTATTTCCAGTAGTGCAACTCGTTTGTGCGTCAGGATTTCATCATCCGGGATTACCGTCACATCTACCAACGGAAACGCGCTGGAATAGATCTCTTCCGCCAGAGCCGAAGCATCGAAGCAGTCGAGCCAGTTGGTGCTCCACGGATACGGCCGTATTTTTCCGTGATAAAACAACACCGGAATAACCAGCGGCAATTTTTCATGTCCCTGTTCCAGATGCCATTGCATCGCTGAAATACTGTAACGCATCAGACGGAATGCCATCATCTTATCTGGGGAACTCTGGTGTTCAATCACGCAATACACATAACTCTCACCCTGCGTAGTTTTTAATGAATACAGGACGTCGGAATAATGTACTCGCAGATTGTCCTCAATAAATGATCCCGATTCCAGTCGCAGTGTATCAAGATCACAAACTGCCCGTAATGTCGCAGGTAAGTGTATCTCTAGAAAATCTCTGGCGGTATCAATATGACTTAAAAACTTTTTAAAAATCGCATCATGTGGCGTCGGTGTATTTTTTCTTTTCATAAGAGGATAGTAACATATTTTCTTTTATATTGAAGGAATATTAAATAAATACCGTTTGCGGCTTGAATGCCGAAACGGTATTTAAACTAACAATTAATGTATTTCAGTTAAATAATTCAATAATAGAACGTCTTAAAAATCACATTTAATTAGTCTAATCAAGCCTAATTAATTATTCTACGGAACTAATTAACTATTCCCATCAATATGACCTTACAGCAGATCTTAATGCCTTAATATCCGAAGCACAGAGATAGGGTTTTAAAGCATTAAATTTCTCTTCTGACCAATCATATATTTTTAACGCAAGTATCTCATTGATAATGTGCGGCTCAAAGCGATATTTAACTAATTTCGCAGGTGTGCCAGCAACAATACTATATGGCTCAACATCTTTAGTGACAACGCTATTAGCAGCAACGATAGCGCCTTCTCCAATAGTAACGCCGGGCATAATCATTGAACGCATACCAAGCCACACGCCATCATGAATATGCGTGTCACCTTTGCCTACATATGCCTCTTCAATATATTCCATGAATGGATATAAACAGAACCAATCTGCTCTGTGTGTATTGTTTCCACCCATAAGAATGATAGTTTCAGCGCCGATGCAAACATAATCGCCAATATACAATTTATCAATTGGCCACTTAGACTCCCATTGAAGACTGATCTTATCACCATACAAATAGCGAACGACAGATTCTTCAAAACCGCCACTCCAGCAATCGCTATAATAGCTATGGGTTCCTTTGATGACAATACTTTGATTAGTTATAGCTTCATGTAAAAATTGGGTTTTCGACCAATGTTTTTCTTTCATGGTAAATAATCTCTATTAATTATTTATTTACCATAGAATGCTTTCTATGGTGATGTATTCGCACTCAAAATACATCACGCCCAGCTGATTCGAGGTTGATTTAATAACGGGATTCTTTTCATATTAAACGATGCGTTAATTATTAACTTATATTGATTATCATTCTTAAATTCTTTTGATTTAATTTACATCATATCAAAAGGTATATTTTCAATGCGACAGCATTTTCTAGAAAGAATACAGAACTGGAGCGAGCGAAGGGAATCGAACCCTCGTATAGAGCTTGGGAAGCTCTCGTTCTGCCATTGAACTACGCTCGCTTAAGGATAACATAAATTATTATAGCGACTTCGTTGGCATCAGCAAGCCATTATCTGTTTCAGTTGTCTATATTTAAGGCAGTTGAAAATAAAAACTCCCCTGGCAGTTATGCTACAGGGGAGTTGGAATTTAAAATTTAATTCAAGCTGTTATTTCTGCGGGCGCATTGCCGGGAATAGAATGACGTCACGGATGGTATGGCTATTTGTCAGCAACATAATCATACGGTCAATACCAATACCCAAGCCAGCTGTTGGCGGCATACCGTGTTCCAAAGCCGTTACATAATCTTCATCGTAGAACATGGCTTCGTCATCGCCTTCGTCTTTCTGGCGAACCTGTTCAGCAAAACGTTCCGCTTGATCTTCGGCATCATTCAACTCTGAGAAGCCGTTGCCAATCTCACGTCCACCAATAAAGAATTCAAAACGGTCAGTGATAAATGGATTTGCATCATTACGACGCGCTAGCGGAGAAACTTCTGCCGGATATTCAGTGATAAATGTTGGTTGAATCAGATGGCTTTCAGCCGTTTCTTCAAAGATTTCACACTGAACACGACCAAGACCCCAACCTTTTTCCACTTCAATGCCAAGAGATTCAGCGATAGCCACCGCTTTATCCATATCATCCAAATCAGCCATGTTGGTTTCAGGACGATATTTGCAGATGGCCTCTTTCATGGTCATTTGGGCAAATGGTTTACCGAAATCGAATTCCTGCTCGCCATATTTAACCAGAGTATTCCCCAAAATATTCTGCGTCAGCGTGCGGAACAGCTCTTCTATCAGGACGATCAGATCTTTGTAATCCGCATACGCCATGTAGAGTTCCATCATGGTGAACTCAGGGTTATGGCGCGGAGATACGCCTTCATTACGGAAGTTGCGGTTAATTTCAAACACACGCTCAAAACCACCAACAACCAGACGTTTCAGGTAAAGTTCCGGCGCAATACGCAGATACATATCAATATCCAGCGCATTGTGGTGAGTAATAAATGGACGTGCCGAGGCGCCGCCAGGAATAACCTGCATCATTGGCGTTTCCACTTCCATAAATCCTTTACTGACCATAAAGCTACGCAGGGCCGATAAGACCTGAGAGCGAATTTGGAAAGTTTTGCGCGATTCTTCGTTGGCGATCAGATCCAGATAACGCTGGCGGTAACGAGTTTCCTGATCAGCCAAACCGTGGAATTTATCCGGCAATGGGCGCAGCGCTTTTGTCAGCAAACGCAGTTCGGTACAGTGAATAGAAAGTTCACCGGTTTTAGTTTTAAACAGTTTGCCACGCGCACCCAGAATGTCTCCCAGATCCCATTTTTTAAACTGTTCGTTATAAATACCTTCCGGCAGATCGTCACGGGCAACATATAACTGAATACGACCGCCCATATCTTGTAGCGTTACAAAAGAAGCCTTACCCATGATGCGGCGAGTCATCATACGACCGCCAACCGTCACTTCAATATTCAGTGCTTCCAACTCTTCCTGAGTTTTGTCGTCGTATTTCGCGTGCAGATCTTCTGAAATATTTTCACGACGGAAATCATTCGGGAACGCAATACCATTTTCCCGTAAAGTAGCCAGTTTTTCGCGGCGAGTTTGCAGTTCATTATTTAAATCGGGAGCCTGTTCAGCACCCTGTTGTTGTTGTGACATTTTAGTTCCTCATAAGCCAGCTTTAAGGCTTGCTTCAATGAATTTATCGAGATCGCCATCCAGCACCGCTTGTGTATTACGTGTTTCAACGCCGGTGCGCAAATCTTTGATGCGTGAGTCATCCAGAACATAAGAGCGAATCTGACTACCCCAACCAATATCGGATTTATTCTCTTCCATTTCCTGTTTATTGGCGTTCTTTTTCTGCATTTCCAGTTCATACAGCTTCGCTTTTAACTGTTTCATCGCCTGGTCTTTGTTTTTATGCTGAGAACGATCATTCTGACACTGAGTCACAATGTTGGTTGGAATATGGGTAATACGCACCGCAGATTCTGTTTTGTTAACGTGCTGACCACCCGCGCCGGATGCGCGATAAACGTCGATACGTAAGTCCGCCGGGTTAATTTCAATATCGATATCATCATCCACTTCGGGATAGATGAAAGCAGAACTGAATGAAGTATGGCGACGACCGCCAGAATCAAATGGGCTTTTACGTACCAAACGGTGCACACCAGTTTCAGTACGCAACCAACCATAAGCATAATCACCCATGATCTTGATAGTCGCTGATTTCAAGCCAGCAACTTCACCATCTGATTCTTCAATGATTTCAGTTTTAAAACCTTTGGATTCAGCCCAACGCAGATACATACGCATCAGCATACTTGCCCAATCCTGAGCCTCGGTGCCACCAGAGCCGGCCTGCAAGTCAAGATAACAGTCCGCACTGTCATACTCACCAGAAAACATACGGCGAAATTCTAACTCACCCAACTTGTTTTCAAGCTGTCCCAGCTCTACCACTGCTTCATTAAAAGTCTCTTCATCGTCAGCTTCTACTGCCAATTCCAGCAGGCCCTGTACATCTTCCAGACCTTGCTCAAGCTGATCGATAGTCTCAACAATCCCTTCCAGTGAAGAGCGCTCTTTACCCAAAGCCTGTGCCCGCTCCGGTTCATTCCAAACATCAGGCTGTTCCAGTTCAGCATTAACTTCTTCTAAGCGTTCTTTCTTGGCATCATAGTCAAAGATACCCCCTCAGAACCGTTGTCCGTTCAGACAGGTCCTGAATGTGGTTTTTTACCGGATTAATTTCAAACATATTTTCGTGTCTTACGTTGTGTAGTCGTAGATAAATGGATAATTTTCGAACCGCGTATTGTAGCGGATTCGACACAGGGTTTATAGCACTTCAACAGATTTGTCACTCATTCATACAAGCGTACATGACAATAACTGGCTACCTACTGATCACGTGGTTAATAAGGCCAGAGATGTTGGATCAAAAGCTGTACATTACGGTTGCCACGAAATTCATTAATATCCAGTTTATAGGCAAGTTCTACTTCACGGACACTGTTATCCGGCCAGCGGGTAGGATCGATATTGAACGCGATCCCGTCTAGCATCGGGCCACCGTTTAATGGCTCCACTATCACCTTTAAATGACGTTCTCCAACAATGCGCTGTTGCAGTAGTTTGAATTTTCCGTCAAAAACCGGCTCCGGGAATGCCTGCCCCCAAGGACCGCCATCACGCAACATCTCTGCAATGTCCAATGACAGTTCATTGATCGCTAGCTCACCATCACTCCAGATAACACCTTCAAGTTGCGAAATATCTAACCAATCCGCCATTAACGCAGAAAAGTGACGCCGAAATTGTTCAAATTTATCCTGCTCAAGTGACAAACCCGCCGCCATTGCATGGCCGCCAAACTTAAGTATCAACCCCGGATGCAACGTATCAAGCCGCTCAAGCGCATCACGCATATGCAATCCCTGCACTGAACGACCAGAACCTTTCAAAATACCGTCCCCTGCCGGTGCGAAAGCGATAACAGGCCGATGAAAACGTTCTTTAATGCGGGAAGCCAGAATGCCGACGACTCCCTGATGCCATTCTGGATGATAAAGCGCCAGCCCATAAGGCAGCTCAGTACTGGTACGTTCAAGTTTGTCACAAATTTGCAGGGCTTCTTGTTGCATTCCCTGCTCTATTTCACGCCGGGTATGGTTAAGACTGTCCAGTTCGCAAGCTATCTGGCGCGCCTTTGCCATGTCGTCAGTTAGCAATAAAGTGACGCCAATGGACATATCATCGAGGCGACCGGCGGCATTCAGTCTTGGCCCCAGAAAAAAACCTAAGTCACTGGCTGCTAGCTTATAGGCATCACGTTTGGAAACTTCCAATAATGCCCGAATTCCCGCACAGCAACGCCCTGCACGAATGCGATTCAATCCCTGATAAACCAGAATCCGGTTATTGGCATCCAAAGGTACAACATCGGCAACCGTACCTAACGCAACCAAATCCAACATTTCTGCCAGATTCGGCAGAGCAATTCCTTGCTTTTCAAACCACTGATCTTTTCTCAGCGCCGCCCTTAAAGCCGACATCAGATAAAACGTAACGCCAACCCCTGCCAAAGATTTAGATGGGAAAGAGCAATCGGATAAATTGGGATTAATAATGGCATCGGCAGCCGGCAAAATATCGCCCGGCAAGTGGTGATCCGTAACAATCACTTTCATACGGTGCTGATGAGCAGCCGCAACTCCTTCATGGGAAGAGATACCATTATCCACGGTAATAATTAGGTCAGCGCCTTTTTTGACGACCTCTTCCACCACCTGCGGGCTTAAACCATAACCATCGTCAAAACGATTTGGCACCAGATAATCCAGATGGCGATATCCCATCGAGCGTAATGATCGGATCGCCAATGCCGTGCTCGTTGCCCCATCAGCATCAAAATCACCGACAATAACAATACGCCAGTGTTCATGAAGTGCTGTCAACAAGAGCGCCACCGCCTGTTCCACGCCACTCAAATGCTGGTAATTCAATAAGCCTTGAACGCCACGCTCCAATTCATTCGCTTGCTGGATACCACGAATGGCATACAAACGACGCAGTAATGGATGAATCTGTTGTGGAAGATGACTGTCATCCACCACCGGGCGGCGGCGGAGTTGTGTTTCAATATTCACTAAACTTATTTACCACGTTGCGCCAATGCCGCTGTCAAAGCCTCTGGCGGCATATATCCACCTAACAGACTGCCATCCTTAAGGACCATTGCCGGCGTTCCCTGGACGCCAAACTGGAGACCCAATTTATAATGGTTAGCAATATCCACCTTACAGCTCTTAATTGGCGAAACATCTCCATCTTTAAACGCAGCATCCAATGATTTCTGCGGTGTTGCGCTACACCAGATAGATTGCATATCTTTAGCAGATTGGTGCTGCATACCCTGACGGGGGAACGCCAGATAGCGCACAGTAATACCCAGTTTATTGTACTCTTGCATGTTTTCATGCAATTTATGGCAGTAACCACAGGTAATATCCGTGAAAACGGTAACGACATGCTTCTCTTTTGGCGCTTTGTAAATAATCATTTGATCTGTCATTGCTTCCAGCTTTTTCATCAACAATTGATTACTGACATTGACAGGAGAGCTGCCACTGACATCATAAATTGGCCCTTGCAATAAATATTTCCCGTCATCAGAGAGATAAATGATCCCTTGCTCGGTCACTACCGTATTTAAACCAACAATAGGCGATGGCTGGATGTTTTCTGCTTTTATCCCTAGTTTCTGCATCGTTCTATGGACAGCATCATCAGCAAGCGCATTTCCGCTAAACCAGGCCAGTAACAGAGGGAAACATAACACGCTTTTTTTCATTTTCGGTTCCTTTAAATCCGTGCTCACCCACGCGGATGATGTTGTTGATGTAGCAATTTAAGCCGTTCTGTTGCTACATGAGTATATATTTGTGTTGTGGATAGATCACTATGCCCCAATAACATCTGCACAACTCGCAAATCAGCGCCATGATTAAGCAAATGTGTGGCAAATGCGTGACGCAAAACATGGGGAGATAACCGTTCAGTATCGATTCCAGCCAACAGCGCATAATGTTTAATACGATGCCAGAAAGTCTGCCGGGTCATTTGTCGCCCCCGTTTGCTAGGAAAAAGCACATCCAGCGTTGCACCATTCAGTAACCCGGCTCTTCCATACTCTACATAATGCTCCAGCCAGTAAATCGCCTCTTCCCCTAAAGGTACTAACCGCTCTTTATTCCCTTTACCAATCACTCTCACCACGCCTTGACGCAAGCTGACATCGGAAAGGGTCAACCCTACTAGCTCAGATACTCGCAAACCACAGGCATAAAGCACTTCAAGCATCGCTTTATCCCTTAGCTCCACCGGTTGATCTGTACAGGGCGCATTAAGTAGATCCTCGACCTGCTTTTCACTCAAATCTTTAGGCAATCGCTTTGGTAATTTCGGTGCGGACAAAAGCGCTGTCGGATCATCTTCCCGCATTTTTTCCCGATAAAAATAGAGAAACAACTGGCGCATAGCACTGAGTAAACGCGCCGAGCTACTGGCTTTATACCCGCCATCCATGCGTTCCGCTAGAAAAGAGTGCAAATCTATCGTCTGGACAGATAATAAATTATGACCATGATGTATCAACCAGTTATCCAGGGCTTGTAAATCCAGCCGGTAAGAAGCAAGCGTATTTTCCGCGAGATCATGTTCCAACCAGATAGCATCAAGAAATTGTTCTATCAGTGGATTAGTCAACTGAGTTGGTTGTTTTGACACGAAATACTTCCCTTAAATCTGCACATCTCTGTCGGCTATTATGCCTGAAAAAGCAATTATTCTGTTACAATGCCAATCCAGATATTCAAAAACCATAATGATTAATGATGAAGATTGGTCTTTTTTACGGCTCCAGCACCTGCTACACCGAGATGGTAGCAGAGAAAATTCGCGATATCCTCGGTGAAGATTTAGTTGATCTCCACAATATCAAAGAGACAACACCTGAATTAATGGAAGAGTACGCTGTACTGATTCTTGGCATTCCGACATGGGATTTTGGCGAATTACAGGAAGATTGGTTGGATATTTGGGAGCAAATTCCTTCCCTCGATTTACAGGGGAAAATTGTCGCCATGTATGGTATGGGCGATCAAATTGATTATAGCGATTGGTTTCTTGACGCTCTCGGTATGCTATATCACCATTTACGCCCTTCAGGTGTCCATTTCATTGGCTTCTGGCCAACCGAAGGCTATGAATTTACCAGCCCGAAACCATTAACGGATAATGGCACACAATTTGTCGGGCTGGCATTAGATGACGTAAACCAGTATGAACAAACTGATGATCGTTTATCGCAATGGTGTATGCAAATCCTGCAAGAAATGGAGCCTCTACTTTAAATTCAGAAAAACTTCAGCTCAATCAGATATCAGGATATTGCAACAACAGTTGATTAATATGCCTCCATTCATCCTGTGACATACCATCGGATGCAACCCATAAACGGATTTTTTTCTGGTTATAAAAAGATTGAGCCGTAATTAATATGCCATAGCGACATAACCACGGGCGCCGGATAATTCGCCACTCGTGTTTCTTCCATTGCAACTTATTATCACTGAACAGAACTAAAAGCCCTTGTGATTTACGGATATTTTTCTGGCTACGCCCCCAACTGGCAATAATCAACAGGACTAAAGGAAGCCAGAAAATCCAGAAAATAGCGCCATCCGCAGGCCACGGGGCAAGTAGCACGATAAGCGCGATTACACCATGAACACAGGTGGAAATTAACTGGGTATGCCAAGATACCCTGAGATCACACCTCCACAGGACCACGATCTTTATTTCTATTCTGAATAAGTTTAATCATGCGAAATAGCTCTTCATCTGCCGGGCGTCCATGATTCATCAACCAGTTAAATAGATCAGGATCAGCACATTCAAGCAAACGAATAAAAAGTCGTTTATCATCATCACTGAGTGAGTCATATTCATACTCAAAAAACGGCATAATTGAAATATCCAGCTCACGCATTCCACGTCGACATGCCCAATGAATACGTGCTTTATTATCAATATCCATGTTCAGAAAATCCCCTTTTTAATTCTCATTGTTAGTTTTAACGCCATTAGCCATTAAGTTCGCCCGGCAAACTCATGCATCATGCCAGCTAATAGCAATAATAACTACTTGCATTGTGCCTCAGCTCTTTTACCATTGATGCATCATTGGCTCAAATATCTGACTGGCAGGATGTGTCATGGCTTATAAAACTCCGTTCTCTTCACAATCTCCATCGTCTTCATCAACCCTTCCCCTGACATTAATATCACTGGATGACTGGGGCCTGATAACCGCAACTGGACCGGATACAGAAAAATATCTACACAGTCAGGTTACAGCAGATATTTCCGCACTTGCAACGAATCAGCATGTACTTAGTGCGCATTGTGATGCAAAAGGCAAAATGTGGAGTAATCTGCGCCTCTTCCATCGTGGTGAAAGCCTTGCTTATATTGAACGTCGCAGTGTGTTGGAAAACCAGTTTACAGAACTGAAAAAATATGCCGTATTCTCTAAAATTACACTAGTTCAAGATGAAAACGCGGTATTGCTCGGTGTTGCAGGTAAAAACTGCCGCGAGGCGCTAAATAATATTTTCCCAACACTACCCGATGCCGATAATGCTGTCGTTGAACATGAAACTACGACTTTGCTCCATTTTACCTTGCCGTCTGAACGTTTCCTCTTGGTAACAAACACCGCAACCGCTGAACAATTAACAGAAAAACTTCAAGCTCAGCTTAATAACAGCGAACAGTGGTTAGCTCTGGATATTGAAGCTGGTTTCCCGGTCATTGATGCCGCAAATAGCGCGCAATTTATTCCTCAAGCAACTAACCTCCAGGCATTGGCAGGAAGTATCTGTTTTAAAAAAGGGTGTTATACCGGTCAGGAAATGGTGGCCCGCGCCAAATATCGCGGCGCCAATAAACGCGCTATGTACTGGCTGGCGGGCAGTGCTACCAAAACTCCTATGGCTGGAGATGATTTGGAATGGCAATTAGGAGATAAGTGGCGGAGAACCGGTACCGTTTTGGCTGCCGTTAAGCTGAATGATAATAGTGTCTGGGTACAAGTTGTCATGAATAATGATATGGAAAGCCACAGTGTATTCCGTGTCCGTGACGATGAAGGGCATTCACTCGCCATTCAGCCTCTGCCTTATTCTCTCGATGAAGAAAAATAATTGATGAGGTTTATATGTCGTTAGCAGTACCTACCGTTGATTTTGGCCCTTTTACGAATGTCATCGGTTTTTTGATGGAGCTGGATAAGCTGAAAAAGGTTCAGCGACGAACTAAGTTGCTGGATAACTATCGCCGGGAAAATTCAGCCGAGCATAGTTGGCATTTTGCTATCGCCGCAATGAGTTTTGCTCCCTATGTAAAAGGGGTGGATATCCAGCGGGTTATTCAAATGGCATTAATTCACGATATTGTAGAAATTGATGCGGGTGATGTGATGGTTTACGATTTAGCAGCCCGTGAGGCCATTCATGAACAGGAAGTCAAAGCCGCCCACCGTCTTTTTGGTTTACTCCCCGAACCACAGAAAAGTCATTTTATGTCACTTTGGCAAGAGTATGAAGCCAAAGAAAGCCAAGACGCCCGCTTTGCTCTTACACTGGATAGACTCATGCCGATGCTGATGAATCTGTATAATCAAGGGCAGAGTTGGGTAGAAGATGGTATTCGTTTTGAGCAAGTAATTAACCACAATAAATTTATTGCCGATGTCTATCCTGAATTATGGCAGTATCTGCTGCCGCAATTGGAAACCGCACAGAAGAAAGGTTGGTTGAAATAACTTTTCTCGAAAATTTGAGAGCGTTCAGAATTCAGTGCACACATTAACCATATGGTGCACTGAATTAACTACAAACTACGGTTGTTTTAATACTAGATAGGTAATCAACGATGCACGTTCCAACACTAACTTAACACTCTAACAACATCATCCAAATTATTCACCTCAATCACTGTATCTGCTGGTATAGATACCAAGTCTTCTGTCGTTGTGTTCAAGTAAATTGAATTGCCTGGAACAAGATTGCTATTTATCGCCAGCTAAACCAAATCGTTGCACTATTAACTATTACAAATCGTTGCACTATTAATAGTAGTCAATCTCACTCTATCCCTAATAAGCTAATGCGATACAGGCGAAAACTCTAGCTCACTCATTTCCAAACAGTTTGTATTTAGGAAACAAACTTTCTTTATCGCAATCAGTTTTGCAACTTGCCGTTAACATATATCCGTCCCGCATTTCCTGTTCGCTCTCCTGGCTCCCCCGACTTTCCATCAACACCCGCTTGACCGAACTTTCCGGTAATATTCGACGTTGTACCTCCATTCCCAGTATTAGTTAATGTAGAACCGCCATCACCGCCTTTCCCTCTCCATCCCGGCCTACCGCCCGCTCCCGCAAAACCTTGGAATGCCCCACAATTGATGCGCGGATCGCCTTCGGAATAGCTAAAATATATGTCCCCCCCATCCCCACTATGACCTCCATTACCCCCATCTCCGCCATCGCCTCCATTTCCTCCGTTCCCTCCAAGCCCAGACTGACACAGTGAGTTAGTAGTAATATGACGATGATTAGAGTCAATAACCTCAAAGAAACTGCCATAACCCCCATTTCCCCCCTTACCACCATCACCTCCATGACCGCCATCACCACCATTACCTCCATTACCTCCCGCCGACCACAAATTTACTGTTCCTCTCACATAAGGACATGCAATAGTTAGTTTATCCCCCGCCTTAGCAGATTCGCCATCCGCTCCCCGCACTCCCGAAGAACCATGAGTTCCATCAGAACCTGGTGAAGGGTTCGTTATACACTTATGTTTATCCTGAAGCCCAGGAGTACCCTTAGCGCCATCAGCGCCACTGTTTCCATTTGTACCAACAGCACCATCTTTTCCATCTTTCCCTCTACTGGTAAGGTCATATGAGCTACCTTGAATAACATTTGCTTCAATCCTGCCATTGGTGTAGCAAATCACTTTGCCTTCCGGTTCAATAGTTATCTTGTTGTACACTAAGACAACCGGTTCGCCACGGTTATCTTTATCTCTGATAATCAACGGATTATCTTTACTTATAGTAATTTCGTCACCACTGTAGAACGCAACTTTCATCGGAAAACGCTTAGCATTGAGCATTTCTTCATAATCTTTGACCAAAGCAGAATCACCATAGATATAAGCACTAAAGGCCTTGCATAAATCAATATGATTAGCCGGGACGTTTACCAGCCGTTCAGCAGAAAACGGTTCAGGTAACGGATGATGGGATTCCATTTTTCCAGAGCTATACTGACTGTCAGGCACGCCGTTGAGTGCTTTCAGCTCTTGTATCGTTTGTACTGTAAAAAACGCAGGCGGCACAGTAGCCGTTTTCAGATCGTTAGAGAATATTACCGGCCCGTCAAAGTCAGAGGTCTTAAGTTGCTTTGGCTGTCGTTCCAGACCAAACGGATGATGATATTGATGTAATATTGCCAACGTCTCAGCAACCGTTCTTATTTTATCCATGAGAACTCTCCTAAGTTTAAATTTATACGTTTAGAATAACTTCATATATTAATTATCCATCTGACCAAGTTGAAAAGTTCCTACTACTATCACTACCGGTTATGTCACTAATATTGCTAATAGTCAGAATTTCGCTCTGGCTAATCACCAAATTAGCCAAGGCAAAAACATCGATTTTTTCTGGCAAAGAATATGGATACCTCAACAACAGGCAGGCCAGAAAAATAACTCCCATGAGAATTAATCAGGCAAGTATTTATTTACTTTACAGAAAACAATTAGATGCAATATTTAAATTACACAATTTTAAATATTAATATAAACCTCCACTTTTTTCATTAATTATGGAAAATATTTCTGTGATACATCACTACTTTTCAACAGATGCTAATTAAAAACTTCAACTCTATATTTTCCTCATTGTATTATTAGGAAATAATAATATTATTTTAATTTTAAAAAATCACAGCAAAATATAAACCCACAGATATTACCGAATAATGAAATTATGAATGTAATTTAAATTAAAGATAGAAAATAATTCTTTTTTACAAGAAAAAGATTCTTTCACCAATAAAATCCAATTTTTAAAAAACTCACTTTACAAAGAGACGCCTAAAATGACCAACAAAAAGGTCAATAAAATAGCCCTAGTGAAATAAACAGTAAATCAAAATAACTGAATCAACAATAGATTCGGAGCAATAATTATCCCGATACAGTGTAGCCATTGGAAATGGCTACACATCAGGTTGCTGATAAACCTATTTAAAAAACAGGGTATTTTCGCATCATCGAAAATTTCAGATAGCGTGTTGTTGGCCAATAAGTTTTCTCTAAGTAAAACAAGTTTAAATATCACCATATCCAATAAACTAATGCGATACAGACGAAAAAACCCGAACTCACTCATTTCCAAACAGTTGATGTTTAGGAAACGGAAATAAACTTTCTTTATTGGCTATCTTGCAATTTACCGTTAACATAGATCCGCCCCACATTTCCTTTTTGCTCTCCTGGCTCTCCCCGCTTTCCATCAGTACCCGCTTGACCAAATTCTCCGGTAATACTCGACGTTGTACCTCCACCCCCAGAGTTAGTCAATGTAGAGCCACCATCACCACCTTTCCCTCTCATTCCCGGATGACCACCAGCTCCCGGAATACCTGGTGATGCTAAACATTTAATGAGCGGATTGCCTTCGGAATAGCTAAAATATATGTCCCCCCCATCCCCACTATGACCTCCATTCCCCCCATCCCCTCCATCGCCTCCATCTCCTCCTTTCCCTCCGTTCCCAGACTTACACAGAGAGGTAGTAGTATTATAATCATGATGATCACCAACAGCCTTATCAACACTACCATAACCCCCGTCTCCTCCCTTACCACCATTACCTCCATGACCGCCATCACCACCATTACCTCCATTACCTCCCGCCGACCACAAATTTACTGTACCTCTCACATAAGGGCATGCGATAGTTAGTTTCTCCCCCGCTTTACCAGGCTCACCATCTGCTCCCCGCGCTCCCGAAGAACCGTTAGTTCCATCAGAACCTGGTGCTGCGTCCGTTGTACACTCATGTTTATTCTGAATACCAGGATTACCCTTAGCGCCATCAACTCCACTGTTTCCATCTGTACCAGCAGCACCATCTTTTCCATAGTCCGCTGTATTGGTAAAGTGATACGAGTTCCCTTGAATGACATTCGCTTCAATCCTGCCATTGGTGTAGCAAATCACTTCACCTTCCGGTTCAATAGTTATCTTGTCATACACCAAGACAACCAGTTTGCCGCTGTGATCTTTATCTCTGATAATCAACGGATTATCTTTGCTTATCGTGATCTCGTCGCCACTGTAGAACGCAACTTTCATCGGAAAACGTTTAGCATTGAGCATTTCTTCATAATCTTTCACCAAAGCAGAATCACCATAGATATAAGCACTAAAGGCTTTGCACAAATCAATATGATTATCAGGGGCATTTGCCAGCCGTTCAGCAGAAAATGGTTCAGGTAACGGATGATGGGATTCCATTTTTCCAGAGCTATACTGATTATCAGGCACACCGTTGAGTGCTTTCAGCTCTTGTATCGTTTGCACTGTAAAAAATGCAGGCGGCACAGTGGCCGTTTCCAGATCGTTAGAAAATATTACCGGCCCGTCAAAGTCGGCGGTCTTAAGCTGCTTTAGCTGTCGTTCCAGACCAAACGGATGATGATATTGATGTAATATTGCCAACGTCTCAGCAACCGTTCTTATTTTTTCCATGAAAATTCTCCTAAGTTTAAATTTATACGTTTAGAATAACTTCATATATCAATTATCCATCTGACCACGTTTCCAAATCTCTACTACTATCACTACCGGTTATGTCACTAAATAACTAATAATCAAAATTTTGCTCCTGACTAATCATCAGATTAGCCGGAGCAAAAACATCGATTTTTTCTGACAAAGGGTATAACCATTTCAACAACCGGCAGGCCAGAAAAATAATTGCGACGAGAATTAATTAGGTAAATATTTATTTACTTTACAGAAAGTCATTAGATACAATACTGGAATTTATCAATTTAAAATATTAATGTAAATTACCATTTCTTCCATTAATTATAGAAAATATTTCCGTGATATATCACTACCTTTTAATAGATGCCAATTGAAAATTTCGATTTTATATTTATCGTTTCCAAACAGTTTATGTTTAGAAAACGGAACGTTCAACATAATTTTCCTTCAACGTAATTTGCCATTGATATATATCCGCCCCCCCTTTCCTTGCATCCCTGGCCTCCCTGACTCTCCATTAATCCCCTTTTTACCAGGAATTCCAGAACAATTTAAGTTTCTAATTCTATCCTTCATATCACACCACGCAGAACCACCATCACCGCCTTTCCCTCCCCTCCCCGCTCTACCACCAGCCCCTGGCAAACCTGCTGTTGACCAATAACTCATGTTTGGATTACCAGTAGAATAGTTACACTCTATGTCACCCCCATCTCCACCATTCCCCCCATTACCTCCATTCCCGCCCGCCCCTCCATTTGCTCCATCCCCCCCATTCCCAGAAAAATAACGTGGGTCCGTAGTAACATAACTATGACCACCAGAACAATCCCCATCGGCACCATTATAACAAAAGCCTCCATCTCCACCGTTCCCCCCACCGCCGCCATCACCGCCACCCCCTCCATTTCCCCCAGCCCCTCCTTCAGACACCAAATATACCTCTCCATCCAGATGAGCAGTTGTGACACTTAATTTCTCCGCTACTCCACCTGGTTCTCCATCCGATCCTTTCGTTCCCGGAGAACCTTCAGTTCCATCGGTACCCGGTGTAGGGGGAGTTACACAGGTATCTTTTTTCTTACGACCAGGTAAACCATCAATGCCATTCGTTCCGCTATTTCCAGCCGCGCCAGGAGCACCCATTTCTCCATCTCGCCCTTTATGGACAAAGTGCAGCGGCCCGCCTCCAAGCCCTTGAATGACATTCGCTTCAATCCTGCCATTGGTGTAGCAAATTACTTTGCCTTCCGGTTCAACGGTTATCTGGTCGTACACCAAGACAACCAGTTCGCCACATTGTTCTTTATCTTTAATAATCAATGGATTACTTGCAGAAACAGTGATCTCTTCACCATTGTAAAACGCAACTTTCATCGGAAAACGCTTAGCATTGAGCATTTCTTCATAATCTTTGACCAAAGCAGAATCACCATAGATATAGGCACGAAAGGCTTTGCATAAATCAATATGATTAGCCGAGACGTTTGCCAGACGTTCAGCAGAAAACGGTTCAGGTAACGGATGATAGGGTTCCATTTTTCCAGGACCATACCGACTGTCAGGTACACCGCCAAGTGCTTTCAGCTCTTGTATCGTTTGTATTGTAAAAAATGCCGGTGGCACAGTAGCCGTTTCCGGATCGTTAGAAAATATTACCGGCCCGTCAAAGTCGGCGGTCTTAAGTTGCTTTGGCTGTCGTTCCAGACCAACCGGATGGTGATATTGATGTAATATTGCTAACGTTTCAGCAACCGTTCTTATTTTTTCCATGAAAATTCTCCTAAGTTTAAGTCTATACAGTTAGAATAACTTCGTATATCAATTACCCATCTGACCAAGTTCCCAAATCTCTACTACTATCACTACCGGTTATGTCACTAAATAGCGAATAGTCAGAATTTTTCCCCTGACTAATCACCAGGTTAGCCAGAGTGAAAACATCGATTTTTTCTGACAAAGGATATAGCCACTTCCAACAACATGCAGGCCAGAAAAATAATTACGACGAGAATTAATTAGGTAAGTATTTATTCACTTACGGAAGTCAATTTAAATATGAAATTTAAATTACACAATTTAAAATATTAATATAATTCACCACTTTTTCCATTAATTATGACGAATATCTCCGTGATATATCACTACCCCTTAATAGATACTAATTAAAAATTTCAATTTTATATTTATCTCATGGGGTATTATTATAAAATACAAATAAAAACAATGAGCATAATTTTATTTTTCAAAAATCACAAAGAATCTGTAAATAACTCTGTCATGTAAAACCCGTTTTTCCTGATGTTTTCTCTTCTAATATCAGACTATTTTTCCAGATTTTAAAGCCACACTGACAGATAAAAAACGTCTCTTCTTATCTATTTTATCATTGGTAAAAACTCGGCAGTGATAGTCGAAGCTTTAAAAATCAACAACCTGAAAGCCCTATCGGGCTTTCAGAAAATACTTTGACTCAGGTTATTCCTACTTCGCAATTAACTTAACTTGCAATCGATACGTAATCAACGATGCAAGTTCCGACAGTGGCTTATTGTTCAACAACAATTCCAATGGAATATCCACGCGTAACTGTTTGTTAATTTTTTGCACCAACATCACCCCATTCAGCGAATCAATACCATTGTCAGTCAGTGGTTGATCCGGATGAAAAACCTCAGCTTTCGTCCCAACAATCTCACCGCAGAAAGCCTGTAATAAACTGATAACATCATCCAAGTTATTGGCCTCAAGCCCCCTGTCTGCTGGTAAAGCCTGAGCTACGCTTTCCTGCTGAATATCACGAAATAATGCCAGATGGCGCATTGGACCGGAGAGTAACACTGACCAATCAGCCAAGAACGGCACCAGTTGCGGTTCAATGCGGGCAAACAGACGCTCTAACGTGGCTAATCCCTCCTCTAAGCTAAATAGCGGCAGCCCATTGTCTTCGGACACCGGGAGCATGCGACTATCTCGTAAAGCAATACCTGCTTTCCACGGCCCCCAGTTAAGGCTCAACGCAGGTAAACCTTGCTGACGCCGCAAATAGGCCAAGCTGTCCAGCATGGCATTTGCGGCTGCATAAGATCCCATACCCGGCAAAGACAATAATGAGCTTATTGAGGAAAACATAACGAAATGCTCTAACGGCGCATCAGCTAATGCCTGATGCAGTGTCCAGGCAGAAAGTGCTTTAGCGGCAAAGACTCTATCGAAAGCCTGAGTACTCAGTTCACGATATCCTTGAGCTTCAACATGCGCGGCACAATGAATTACGCCTCGTAACGGCTGACTGGCCCATTGCCGATACTGAGCCAGACAATTATTAGTCATTTTTACATCACCCAGATCAACCGGCAGATATTCTGCTTCAATCCCCTGTTGACGTAGCATTTCCAGTAACATCTGATCATCCGTATCAAGCGTATGACAACGACCGATCAACAACAAATGACGAGCACCACGCTTCACCATCCAGGAAATCAACTGACGTCCCATTCCCCCGAAAGCGCCCGTCAGCAAATAGCTGCCGTCTGGACGAAAATGCGCCAACGGCAACAATGGCGGCATTTCTGGCAATGGCACAAGACGTAGCGCATAGCGTTGATCACGACGCAGAGCTAATTGATCCTCACCATCATCCGTTAATAATGCATTCCACCACTGGGCTGGCGCAGTAGTACTGTCAATATCCAACAACCCTCCCCAGAGTGAAGTCGCTTCCTGTTGACCGATAACCCGCATCATTCCCCATAATGCAGCAGCAAACGGATCAGGCAGATCTTGTTCAGTCACCTGATGAGCATATCGAGTTATGACCCACAGGCGTGGTTTCACCGCTCGTTCTGCCAATGCCGCACACAAATAGATCAAAGCATGATAGGTCTTGCGTGGATTATGTAACGGCCAGAGGATCAGTATCCTCTCAACCTCAGAAGGAAGAGTATCAACCAACTCCTGAACTTTCTGCTCACTGTCAGGCAGGCCGGAACGTAGATAGGCATATCCACCACGCCGTTGCAATTCACTCGCCAATTCCTCTGCCAACACAGTTTCATCGCCAAAAATAGCCCATCGTGCTAAACATGGTGCTAAAGGCGCTAGCAATGGGCAAGAAGGCACTTCACGCCACAGGGGTTGACCTATCACCAGATTGTGAGGTACTGGCAATAAATCGCTTTTCCTGTTACTGACAAGCTGAACGCAAAATCCTTTGATTTGGCAAATCAGTATGCCGCGGTCAGTGTATACATCGATATCACCAAGCCACTGTTGTTGTGTCTGCTCAGTCATTCGAGCATAGGCTCTCACTCGGCCGGATAGTTTACCGTTAATGCGTAGATGTCGAATAGTTACCGGAATACGGAAATCGCTAGCAGGGATTGGAGCATTAACGCCAACAGACTGAATCGCCAGCAGCGACTGGAAAATGCCATCCAAAGCCGCCGGGTGGAAATTCATTCCCTCTGGCGTAGGTGGCAACTCAATCTCACAGATTGTCTCCTTTTCACCGATAATCGCTTGACACAGAGTACGGAATACCCCGCTGTAACTAAAATGCAGGTGTTGAAACGCCTGATACAATTCCTTCTGATACAATTCTTTCTGATACAATTCTTTCTGATACAATTCTTTCTGATACAATTCCCCCTGACACAATGTCTCCTGAGCCTCCTGATTCTGCGTACCAAGATAGCGCTCATTTACAACTGATGATGGGATAACACAGGCAGTCGCGCCCGGTACAACAATGTTTACTTGTGCACTGGCTGCAAATTGGTATTGGGTATCTTCATCCAGATTATTGGCAGTGTATACTTGCACTTCCATTCGCTGACGATCCAAGCGGGTTTTTAGCCTGAACTCCATGCCGGGTTCCAGCAGTAAAGCCGATTGCAACACAATATTATTCAGCGCCAATCCAACACCCGGAAAGCAGATACGCGCCGCGGTTAACATGACTTCGATATAGCCAGCAGCAGGAAACATCGCATTTCCCATGACGGCATGATCGAGTAGCCAAGGCGCCTGCTCAACAACCAATTCAGCCTGCCAACTCTCGCTACCTGGCTGTGCTTCGCCCAATAACACACCGCTCGACTTGCGCAGCCGGTGGCGACGGCTGATTTTCGGTTCATGCCAATAAGATTGCTGATGCCAAGGATACGTTGGCAGATCGATTAAATGAGCCATAGGCGTCATAGTCCGCCAATCAGGCTCAATACCGGCTTCAAATAATTGGCCCAATAGCTGTGACCAGTTCTGCCCTGTTCGACAAGCAAACACCTGGCCGCGATAAGGTTTACTCCAATCCTGCAATCCACCGCTCAACAGGGATGTGGGTGAAATTTCAAGGAAATGGTGGAAACCTGCTTTCAGCATATTTTCCATCGCATCATCAAAACGAAAGGGTTCGATCATATTGTCAGCCCAATGCTCAGGACCCAACTTATCATTAATTTTCTTCCCTGTGACTGATGAGAACACAGGTAATAAGGGTTTTGAGGCCGGAATAGTCGCAGCATCGGCAATTAACCCTGCCCGGAGTGGTTCCAGCAATGGAGAATGGGCAGCAATACCATAGTTAATGTGACTACTGGCGATACGATGATGTTTTAAACGATGGGAAATGGCAGTTAATCCGCTTACCGGACCCGATAACAGACAACTATTGGCGCTGTTTCTTCCAGCAATCACGACTGCGGGATCAACATCATGGGCAGACAAATAGGGCTGTATCTGTTCCACCGTGGCCGCTACCATCAACAATCCGCCCTTCTGATCCAACGCGCTTTGCAGATCACGATAGCGGTAATAACGATGATACAAAAGTGTCAATGCCTGAGTCAGATCATAAATTCCCGCCAGATAACAAGCCGCCATTTCACCGGTACTATGACCAAGCAATGCCGCTGGCCTAAATCCCCACTGCTGCAACTGAGCGACCATAGATATTTGTACCGCAAACTGCACCGGCGGCGCCATTAAATCGTCAGTAACCAGTAATGCAGCACGTAGAGACGGCGCAGAAAACTCAGCCCAAATAGCTTCGCAACGCCTGAATTGCTCGGCAAATGCAGGAAATAACTGAAACCAAGTTGCCACCTCCTGCCACCCTTCACCGCCAACACCAGGAAACACCCAAGCCAAGTGATCTACCTTTCTATTATTATGCTTCGGCGACAGACTCAGATGCGTTAACTGTTGTTGCAACTGTTTTCGATCACTAAATATTATGGCTTTACGCAGCGGGAAACGGTGACGAGTCATCGCTAAACTGTAACATAGATCATCAAGGGCAATCTCTGGCTGCTGCTGTAGTAAATCGGCGATACGCTGTGCTTGTTGTGTCAGGGAAAACTCAGATTGGGCAGATAATGGCAACATGAAAGCCTGCCCTTCGGTCTCGCGAAGTTGTACACAAGGGGCCACATAATTACTCAATACCACATGGACATTCGTCCCGCCAAAACCAAAAGAATTCACTCCCGCGACAACTCTACCTTTAGGCAATGACGTTAACTGTCGTGGAACCTGCAATCCTAATTCCGCAAAACGGATATAGGGGTTAGGCGGATCGGCATGTAAATTGCCCGGCACTTGCCTTCGCTGTAAACATAATACCGCTTTAATCAATCCGGCAATGCCCGCCGCGGCTTCTGTATGACCAATCACAGATTTACACGCACCGATCAGTAATGGGCGATCTGTCGGTTCTGGACGACATACCAGCCCCAAAGCTTCTGCTTCTATCGGATCACCGACCGCCGTTCCAGTACCATGAGCCTCAATATAATCAATCTCTTCCGGCGAAATCCCCGCCTGAGCGCAAGCTGCTCGAATCACCCGCTGCTGTGCCGCGCCGCTTGGTTGGGTCATCGTGGCAGTACGGCCATCCTGATTTGCGGCCGAACCGTGGATCACTGCCAAGATGGGATCGCCATCCTGTAAAGCCGCACTCAAGGGTTTCAGCAAAACAGCGCCCACCCCCTCACTACGCACATAACCATCAGCGTTAGCTGAAAAGCTGTGACAACGATTGGTCAGTGACAGAAAACCAGTACGGCTTTCCACTATCGAAAAATCAGGGATCAGCATTAACTGACTGCCGCCTGCCAGCGCCAATTGTGACTCTCCCCGCCGTAAACTGTCACAAGCCAAATGTACCGCCAATAAGGACGATGAACAGGCGCTATCGATGGTCAAAGATGGCCCTTGAAAATCAAACGCATGGGAAATACGGTTTGACAACATGGTTCCCATTGTGCCAGTTGAGGTATAGCCCGTCATCTGACGCAAATCAGTAAATTGCAGGTGCAAATAATCATGAGTGAAAGCGCCAATATAGACACCAACCGCCTGACCCGCCAACGATTTTGGTGGTATTCTCGCACGCTCCAGCGCTTCCCAAGTTACCTGTAACATCAGACGATGTTGTGGATCAATAAAAGGCGCTTCTGTACTACTGATACTAAACGCCGCTGCATCAAAATCGGCTATATCAGTGATAAACCCTCCTTCTCGCGCCACCATTCGCCCTGGTAGATTGCGATCCCGAGAATAATAAGCCTGAGTTGACCAACGTTCGGGGGGTACTGGGGTAATAGCGTCACTTGAACCACACAACAGTTGCCAAAATTCCTCTGGGGAGTTAACTCCCCCCGGAAAACGACAACCCATACCGATAATGGCAATCGGCATATTGTCACTTCTCATCATATTGATATCCATAGTGGGATTCTTTACTCCGATCTGTTACTTACCCGATTATCGCGCTTACTCATTAACACCATTCAGTCGGACTAGGAATACATTTCGGCGGATGAGGTGGTAAGGGTAAGCCAAAGCTCTGACCCCTCTCTCCCTTATTTATAGTCGTTTAGCCAGTCTAAAGCCTGATTATCACCATGCTTCTGTGCATGACCGTTAACATATACCTTGCCAGCGGTACCTGCATCGCCGGATTTTCCATCAGTACCAGCGTCACCAGATACTCCGTCATGACCCTCACTATTTAATTCACCACTACTTAATTCACCACTACTACCGCCACCTGACCCACCTATTCCGCCTGTTCCTCCCTTACCACCTATCCCTCCATTTCCGCCATAACCTTTATATGACAGCGCATTAATTACTGGCTGACCCTGAGTGAAATTGACATAGATGTTACCACTGTCCCCACCTTTACCCCCATTCCCCCCATCCCCTCCATTTCCGCCATCTCCTCCCCTGCCTCCATATCCAGCAATACATTTTTTTGTTGCATCTCCTCCATTTCCCCCATTCCCTCCATTCCCCCCATTACCGCCATATCCACCATTCCCCCCCTTACCGCCTATCGATGCCGCGTTGACTACTCCAGTAAAAAGTTCAACATCAATAATGACATCATTTGCACTTCCCCCCCTTTTACCATCCATCCCTTGTGCTCCAGAAGAACCGCCAGTTGCATCAGTGCCTGGCGTGGATTTAACAGAGCAACCGTGTTTATCCTCTGAACCAATATAACCATTGCTGCCATTCACTCCATTACTTCCCTGTTCGCCCCCAAAACCATCGGCTCCATCAAGACCTTTACTGACAATGCTCTGCTTTTTATCATTGCCATTCCCTACAACAGTGTTAGCTTCGACCTTACCATTAGTGCGGTAAATAATTTGACCTCCCGGTTCAATGATTATCTGGTCATACACCAAGACAACGGGTTCGCCATAATCATCTTTATCTTCAACAATCAATGGCGCACCTGCGGTAACAGTAATTCTTTCGCCACTGTATAACGCAACCTTCATCGGGAAACGCTTAGCATTAAGAATTCTTTCATAATCTTTAACCAAAGCAGAATCACCATAAATATAGGCCCTAAAAGCTTTGCACAAATCGATATGATAACCGGTGACATTTGCTAGTCGTTCAGCAGAAAACGGTTCAGGTAACGGATGATGGGGCTCCATTCTGCCAGGGCCATACTCACTGTCAGAAATACCCCCGAGTGCTTTCAGCTCCTGTATGGTTTGTACCGTAAAAAACGCAGGCGGCACAGAAGCTGTCTCTGGATCGTTAGAGAATATTACCTTGCCGTCAAAATCCGAGGTCTTAAGTTGCTTTGGCTGCCGTTCTACACCAATCAGATTATAATCCTGACGTAATACCGCCAAGGTTTCAGCAACAGTTCTTCTTTTATCCACGGGAATTCTCCTGAGTTTATATGTTGTTTAAGATAACTTCATATATCCATTATCCATTTGGTCAATCTCCAGAATATATGCTGTTATTACTACCGTTCGTGGTACTGAATGACTAACGGCCTGCAACAATTACGCCTATTGGGATAGGCACTAAATAGTCAAAGTTTTGCCTTTGACTAATCACCAAATTAGCCATAGCGAAAACATCGATTTCTTCTGGCAAAAGATATAAACATTTCAACAACAGGTATGCCAGAAAAAATAATTCCTATGAGAATTAATTAGGTAAGCATTTATATCCGTTATCTTTCAAGTTGCTTCTTTGTTGGCTTCACTCCCTTGCCGTCGCGATGCATCTTGAAATCCATAGGGTATAAAGTGATTGGATGCAACATTTAAATCACACAATTTAAAATATTAATGTAATTATCCATTTTTTTCATTAATTAAAGAGAGTATTTCTGTGATACATCACTATCTTTTTATGTATGCTAGTCAAAAATCTCAATTTTATATTTATCTCACTGGTTATTATTAGAAAACAAAAACAATAAATATGATTGTATTTTTTCAAAAATCACAACAAGATAGAAATATATAGATATTATCGAACAATGAAATTATGAGTGTAATTTAAATAAAGGATAAAAAATAATGCTTATCTATACCCGTCATCTTTCAAGTTGCCTCTTTGTTGGTTGCACTCCCTTGCTGTCGCGATCCATCTTGAAATCCATAAGGTATATGTATTAGCTCAGACCGGCCTGATTACCGCACCACTAATGATTAGGTTTTTTTTCTTTACCGTTGATATATATCTTGCCAGTGGCACCGTCATCGCCAAATTCTCCCACAAGACCAGTTTTACCACTGAACCCATATTTTTCACTTTTTTTAGGAAAGTGTGGCATAGGGTTATCTCCAGGATACCCACCTATTCCGCCCAACCCCCCTCTCCCGCCTTCCCCGCCAAAACCACAATATGACTCAACCTCAAGTATTGGGTCACCGTCAGAGTAATTAACATATATGTTGCCACTGTCACCACCTTTACCCCCATTCCCTCCATTTCCGCCATCTCCTCCATTTGCCCCATTTCCCGAATCCGCACTAAGACACTTCCTGATTTCTCCATTTTTCAAAGGTCCTGAACTCCCCCCATTTCCACCTTGCCCCCCGGCACCACCAAGCCCCCCGGTACCGCCATTTCCACCTATGCCACCTACCGTTACCGCCCTTATTGTCCCAGTAGCATGTTGAACATTAATAGTTAGGTCATTTGCTCCTCCACCCGGAGCACCATTCCCCCCAGGTGCTCCGGCAGAACCAGGAGCCCCATTAGAACCTGGTGTAGCGTCAATTAAGCAGCCATATTTATCCGCTATACCGTCACTACCATCGCTGCCGGTAGCTCCACGAGATCCCATTGCACCATCAACACCATTGGCACCATGACTGCCTTTATTAATAATGCCTTGATCTATAGAGCTTCCATTCCCTACAAGAGTGTTAGCTTCGATCCGACCATTAGTGCGGTAAATAATTTGACCTCCCGGTTCAATGATTATCTCGTCATATACCAAAACAACCGGTTCGCCATAGTCATCTTTATCCTCAATAATCAATGGATTATCGGCGGTGATAGTGATTTTTTCCCCACTGTATAATGCAACCGTCATCGGGAAACGCTTCGCATTAAGCATTTCTTCATAATCTTTGACTAAAGCAGAATCACCATAAATATAGGCCCTAAAAGCTTTGCACAAATCAATATGATACCCCATGACATCTGCCAGTCGTTCAGCAGAAAACGGCTCAGGTAACGGATGATGAGGCTCCATTTTGCCGGGGCCATATTCACTGTCAGGCACACCGCCGAGTTCCTTCATCTCTTGTATTGTCTGTACCGTGAGAAATGCAGGTGGCACAGTAGCTGTCTTTGGATCGTTAGAGAATATTACCTTGCCGTCAAAATCCGAGGTCTTAAGTTGCTTTGGCTGCCGTTCTATACCAACCAAATGATGATGCTGATGTAATTTCGCCAAAGTTTCAGCAACAGTTTTTCTTTTGTCCACGGGAATTCTCCTGAGTTTATACGCTGTTTAAGATAACTTCACATATCCGTTGTTCATTTGACCAGGTTTTAAAGTATCTACTGTTATTACTACCGGTTGTGGTACTGAATGGCTAAATAGCCAGAATTTTGCCTTTGACTAGTTACCAGATTAGCCATAGCAAAAATATCGATTTTTTCTGACAAAGGATATGGTCACTTCAACAATAGGTATGCCAGAAAAATAATCACTATGAGAATGAATTAGGTAAGTATTTATTCACTTTACAGAAAGCAATTAGATACGATATTACAATTACGCAATTTAAAATATTAATGTAATTCCCCATTTTTTCCATTAATTATAAAAAATATTTCTGTGATACATCACTCCCTTTTAATAGATATTAATTAAAAATTTCAATTTTATACTTATCTCATGAGGTATTATTAGAAAATACAAATAAAACAATAAGTATGATTCTATTTTTCAAAAATCACCATAAGATATAAATCCATAGACATTAATTATCATGATATAGTGCAGCTATCGGCAATAGCTGTATACAGATTGATGACAAAGGTCTAGCCATCGGGTCAAACCTTTGATCAACAGAATCCCACTTAAAAAGTGGGATTCGTCAGCAATCTGAAGGGCACTAACGCCTCTTTTTGTTGCACAAGAAACTTGACTTATTTGATATTTGTAACTACTGTTAGTTACATTGTTGAGGGAAAGGAAGAGTACATGAGCAAAGCGGAGAAACTGATAGAAAAGTTTCTTAATAGCCAAAAAACTTTTGAATGGTCTGAACTTGTTGTGTTATTAAGCCTATTAAACTATGAGAAACAAGAAAAGCAAGGTTCAAGGGTACGATTCTTCAATGAATCATTGAATCACACAATTTTAATGCACCGCCCTCATCCTGAAAATTACATTAAAGGTGGTACATTAAAAGCCGTGAAACAGACTTTAAAAGAAGTGGGGTTGATATGAAATATTTAAAATATAAAGGTTATTTAGGTACAATTGAATTTGACCTGGAAAACAATACTCTTTTTGGTAAATTGGAATATATCCGCGATTTAGTGACTTATGAAGCAAAAACAATTGCAGAATTGGAAAATGAATTTAAAATCTCAGTTGATTTGTATTTGCAAGACTGCAAGGAATTAAA
>NZ_JFGV01000016.1:0-77641 GCF_000612035.1 Photorhabdus aegyptia
CAATGATAAGATAGGTCGTTCAGAGCAGAGCAGCTGGTTAAATGGCGGCAGCGGACCCCTTTCCGGGTTCTTTAACACGGAACTGCGCTAAAAAGAGCTGGAAAACGCCGGGTTATCCAAGGCGGATGCGGCGCAGTACGTGAAGGAAGAACAGCGTAACCTGTTGTTGCTGGAGACCGCGACGGGAATTATTGGGGCAAAAGCCAGTGATAAAATGCAGGCGAAACCATCATCTGTACCGTTAATAAAAGGTTCGACTGTTAACAAAGGCAGTAGCTCTGAACAACATACTAATGAGCATAAAGTTATTGTTGTAGATAAAACAAAATATCCAGAATCAGCGAAGCATATTGAAGATGCTCAGAAAGCAGGGCATCCTAATGTGTTGACGATTGATCGTGGGGGCGCTGCTCAGAGGAGAAGAGAATCCTTGAAAAATACTCCTCCGGTGAAAGGTGCAGATCGTGATGAATATCCTCCTGCTATGTTTAAAGAAGGTGGCTCAGACGCTTTGGTTCGACCAATTACCCCTTCTGATAATAGAGGGGCTGGATCATGTATTGGTCAACAATGTCGCGGATTACCTAATGGTGCGACTGTAATTATAAAGACAGAAAAGACAGAAAAGACAGACAAATCAGGCAAAATAGAAACGGAGAAATAGAAAAATGTGGCCTTTAACTGACAAATTACTCTCAATTTGTAGTCATGATATTTCTTCGGTTAGATCAGAAAAATATATTGCTTCTAATTATGGAAAATCATTGGTAGATGAATTGAGCTGTTTATTGACTAAAAAAAATGGATTTTATGGCTTTGAGTCTGCATTACGCGTTTTTCCATATGAAACGATAGGTGAAGAGATCGGCTTAATTGAATGGAACAACAATAGGTTATGGATTAACTCGTACGAAGATATGGCTAAGGATGCTCTTTTCTTTGCAGAAGATATCTTTGGAAATCAGTTTTGTTTAAAAGATGATTGTATTCATACATTCGATCCTGAAACGGGATTATTTGATAAATTAGCCGAGAGTATAAATGAATGGAGTGGGATTATCTTGGAAGATTATGAAGTCTTAACTGGATATTCTTTGGCTCATAATTGGCAAAACATTTACGGCCATATTCAATCTGGCTATCGTTTAGTCCCTAAAATTCCCTTTGTTTTAGGCGGAGAATATGAATTGGAAAATCTTTACTTAGCTCGAACAGGCGAATCAATGAGAGCCAGAGCTGATTTGGCTCTACAAATACGAAATATTCCCGATGGGGCAAGCATTAAAATGGACATAAAAGATTAAAAATCAGTTAGTAAAAAGATCCCAGTCCAAGCGCTGGGATCTTTTTTGAGTCGTCAACTGTTCTCAACAAGCCGGATAATCAACTGCCCCCGTTCAACGGTGATGTTCACTGCCTGTCCGGTGGTAAACCCAGCTTCTTCCAGCCAGTTGCCTTTAAGATGCAGGCTGGGATACTGGCTGTAATAGCGGGTCATACCGGTGCTGCGGTCTTCGTGGCGGGTGCTGGCATACCCCACCTTATAGCTGCGCCGGGCTTTTGAAATCTTCCAATCTGCATTACAATCGCGGTTAGCCATAGTAACTACTCCAATAGTTGCTTACGGTTAGCGGCGGTTCCGTGCTCCAACACGGGATCGCCGCACATGTTTTATGTCTTACTTCTCGGTGCCCGCTCTGCTGTTGTTACGGGCAAAACGGTTGGCATCGTGTTTTAAAATCAATGACTCCAGTAACACCCTTGCCACTTCTTTCTCTTCCGGCGTGAACTGGCTGATAGCCTCAAACTGCAAACGCAGTTCTTCATCCGGGTTGCGCTCATTCTCGTCAAAAACCAGCGTATCTGCACTGACAGAAAGTGCACGGGAGAGCTTGCGGATAATCTCCAGTGTCGGTTGTACTTCGTCAGCTTCATAACGCCGGATCATTGTCACGTGACAACCGACTTTCTCCGCCAGTGCGGCCTGAGTAAGCTTGCGGTCTTTACGCAGGGTTACCAGACGTTTAGTACGCCAGGCAAGCTGGCGATAGAACAGAGGGTGAAAGTCCCTCCCGGGTAAGAGCCAGCCACTCGCCCGGTCCTTTAGCTATGCGCGACTGTAGGTAACTCCTGTCGTGAAGTGTTAGCGAAGGCACTCACAGGCCAGGTATTGAGCCACGAAATCGGTAAATCGGAGGTGGTGACGCAGTTAAGCGAGGCGGAAACCTATAATGGTCAGGTTGTATTGGCGAAACCTGATCATACCTCCCGGGGTCGGAGACCCTGTGCATGTGAGGAAGTTCGTCGTGCGGAACCTGGGAGATCCTGAACGGTTTCCCATCGTGAGCAGTTGGGACGATAAGGTCTAAGTGTCAAAGCAAAAGCCTTAGGGAGTTCAGGAAGTCGGACGGGAGTATAGTACCGGAGAAATCAGTGAACAAAACAGAAAACAATGTGGCGGAATTGATGGAGGGAAGGCTCCCGACCAAGGGGAACAGCCAACAGTGCGCCCGTATCCGGACACAGAGCCGGGGAAATACGACGTTACGCCTGCTGGCTGTGCGAAAAGCAGCAAAGAGGGATAGGAAACAACAGTTTACTCACCTTTTCCATCACATCAGTGAAGAACTTTTATGTCAGAGTTTTCAGCAACTTAAACGTCAGTCTGCCCCGGGTCGCGATGGTATCACATGGGAAAACTATGCGGAAAATCTGCAAAATAACCTCCATGCGCTCCACGGCAAACTTCATCGGGGGCAATACAGGCCGCAGCCGGCAAGGCGGGTGATGATCCTGAAAGAAGACGGGACAGAAAGGCCATTGAGTATCCTGTGTCTGGAGGACAAAATCGTGCAGCAAGCGGCTGTCACGGTCTTAAATCAAATCTACGAGACCGATTTTCTCAGCTTCTCGTATGGGTTCAGACCGGGCAGAGGGCAGCACGATGCTCTGGACGCGCTGAATGTGGCCGTTATGGAGAGGAAAGTCAATTGGGTGCTGGATCTGGACATCAGTCGGTTCTTCGATACCGTGGAACATGACTGGCTCATCCGGTTTATTCAGCACAGGATAAGGGACGGTCGGATGGTGCGATTAATCAGGCAGTGGGTTACGGTGGGGATAGTTGATGAACACGGTCACCGACAGAAGTCGCATTGTGGCACGCCGCAAGGAGAGGTAGTGATGATCCGATATGCCGATGATGCGGTTCTGGGCTTCCAGAAACATCAGGATGCACGGGCGTGCCAATCCCTGCTACAACGACGTCTGATGCAGTTTGGGCTGAAGGTACACCCAGCGAAAACCCGGCTGGTACGATTTGGCCGCTTTGCGTTAAAGCAATATGAGGAGCGACCGAAGAGGGGCAAGCCGGGGACGTTCGATTTTCTGGGATTTACGCATTATATAGGACGATTACACACGGGCAAGGATGCGGTGATGCGCAAAACCCAACGAAAACGGCGCCAAACACAACTGAAGCGAATAAAACAGGGGCTGCGGCAACGGCTGCACAACCGCCCGGAAGAAACGGGCCGGTGGCAGAAACGAGTGGTAGAAGGGCACATCAATTACTATGGCGTCCCCTTCAACAGTAGAGCATTGTGTCAATTTGTGGAAGAAGTGAAGCGGATGTGGCTGAAGTCACTGAGACGGCGAAGCCAGCGGCACAAAATGACGTGGGCCCGTTACAGTCAGCTGGTGAATAAATGGATACCGCCCCCCCGAATTGTACATCCTTATCCTTTGCAGCGCTTTTACGCCAAACACCCGAGGTAGGAGCCGGATGCGTTAGTAGCGCACGTCCGGATCTGTGCGGGGGGTAGCCGGTAACGGCTATTCCTACCGCGACCGTTGCTTCTTTGTTGGATTCACTCCCTTGCCGCCGCGATGCATCTTGAAATCCATTGGGTATATTCGAGTTAAAAGAATATTTATAAAGTAATGATTAAAATTAAACTATTTTGCAAGCAATATTCAATAAGATTAGGTGAGTTTTTTGCAACCCATATTTGTTCAAAAAATATGACAGTCAAAATTGCCCTAGCCTTGTGAATTGCTTACAAAAATTAGAAAATTTAAATCACGCGTACATTAAGGTCTGAATCCTGTATTTTACTGGGTTCAGACTATTTAATTGTTATATACCCGTTATCTTTCAAGTTGCCTCTTTGTTGGCTGCACTCGCTCACCCCGGTCACATCGTTATCTATGCTCCCGGGGATTCACTCCCTTGCCGTCGCGATGCATCTTGAAATCCATAGGGTATAAATTAGGATTGAGAGAATCTATTGATTTAGCAATAAGCTTTTTTCCACATTTTTGGCAGATATAATGACTCTCTCCTCGCAGAATTTTATTATGGCGTCGCAGGGTTAGTTCATGTTGCTGGCAACTACAGTAATAAGTAAAAGTTTGACTGCGTACTGAGTCGATTTTAAATTTGTGTGTACGGTTAGCTGGAATGTTTAGTACTTCTTCCATCATCCAACGCCACTGTTTCCCATGTGGAGGTACTTTCCCAAAGTAGCGATAAACCAATAGATGAGCTAATTCGTGAGGCACAACTTCATCAATAAAAGCTTGTTGGTTTTCAATCAGTAACACGGGATTCAGGCGGATTTCCCAATTTTTTATATAGGCACTGCCTGCGGTAGTTCCCCGCTGGCGGTAGTTTATTGTAGGTTCAGGAAAGTCACGGTTGAGATATAAGTTTGCCTGTAGAAGTTTTTGCCGCAAAGTATTCATAACGGCTTGTTGTAGAGAAATTGGAACGCTAGCTGATTTCATGTGTTGAAAATAAATAAATGAGGATTAGTGAATTTTATTAGAAATCCTTGAACAACCGATAATAATATTTTTAAGGATTATTCTATCGTCAGCTAATGCTAAAAAAAGCCTGGTTTAGTTATCTAAACCGGGCTTTTATATTTTTACATATTCATCGCCGATAGTTTCAGACCCGCAGCATCACGCAGTGCTTCTGCTTTATCAGTGGCTTCCCACGGGAACTGTGGACGACCAAAATGACCATAAGCGGCAGTGTCACGATAGATTGGGTGTAGTAGATCCAGCATCTGAATCAAACCGTGAGGGCGTAAGTCAAAGAATTCACGTACCAGCAGCGTTAGAGTTGCTGTTGAAACTTTTTCAGTACCGAATGTTTCCACCATGATAGACGTGGGTTCTGCAACGCCGATAGCGTAAGAAACTTGAATTTCACAACGATCAGCCAGGCCAGCAGCAACAATATTTTTTGCTACATAGCGTGCCGCATAAGCCGCTGAACGGTCGACCTTGGATGGATCTTTACCGGAGAATGCTCCACCACCATGACGTGCCATACCACCGTAAGTATCTACGATAATTTTACGGCCAGTCAGACCACAGTCCCCCATTGGGCCACCAATAACAAAACGACCTGTTGGGTTAATGAAATATTTGGTTGTTGGATTTAACCATTCAGCAGGCAGAACCGGCTTGATGATCTCTTCCATAACGGCTTCTTGCAGATCTTTCTGACTAATATTTTCAGCATGCTGTGTGGAAAGTACAACCGCGTCAACGCCGACAATTTTGTCGTTATTGTATTGGAAAGTGACTTGGCTTTTTGCATCGGGGCGTAACCACGGTAGTACACCATTTTTCCGAACTTCAGCTTGACGCTGAACCAAACGGTGCGCATAGGTGATAGGCGCAGGCATGAGTACGTCAGTTTCGTTGGTTGCATAACCAAACATTAGCCCTTGGTCGCCAGCGCCTTGTTGCAGGGGATCTTCACGGTCAACACCTTGGTTAATATCCGGTGACTGTTTACCAATGGCACTTAATACTGCACATGAGTTTGCATCAAAACCCATTTCAGAATTAACATAACCAATCTCTCGAACTGTTTGTCGCGTAATTTCTTCAATATCAACCCAAGCGCTGGTAGTAATTTCACCACCAACCATAACCATGCCAGTTTTAACGTAGGTTTCACAGGCAACTCGTGCTTTTGGATCTTGTTCCAGAATAGCATCAAGAACGGCATCAGATATTTGGTCTGCAATTTTATCAGGATGCCCTTCGGAAACAGATTCGGAAGTGAAAAGGTATGTGGTCATTATATAACGTTACCTTAAAATATAATTTCAGTTTGGAAATGGATGGATTAACATCTAGATGGCTATTTTAGGATAGTTCTTATCCGGGTGCTAGATTTTTTTAGTTCAGCGAGTAATTTTCATCTGGTGAATGAATAATTTCTTGGTTTATATGCCAGTTTTGTGCAATTTCATTTTGCAATTTTGTGTGATTGCGAGTATAAACAGCGGCCGTAGTTGAATGATTTGTGCTACAGTCTCGCAGAAAGCTAAATAGCTTCTGTTTCTCAATCGAGAAAATGGCTCCTTAAATATGAGTCATGTGTGGGGGTGAATGGGGTAATGAACCATTATCTGCTGATTGCTAATGGCCAACAGCCACACTTGTCGTCGGATATATCCGCGTCTTTTTCCTTTCTTTTCAATATGTCTTTAATTCGATGTTATCTGTTGTCTGCAAACAGGCCGGATATGTCGGACAGACGTATTGTCACTCGGTAATTTTGTCATTGTTTAGTAGTAACTAAACGCTTTTTACAACCTGAGAGCATGCTGTTCCCTGATATTTCTCAACGCGCGAGATTATAGCGTTTTGGGTTATTTATTAATTACAGGCGAAGGCGAAAAACTCTAACTCCCTTAAGGAGACTGCCATGAATGATAATATCGCTCGTAAAATGCAACAGACTTACAATATTGCATATTGGGGAGGGAGTTACTACTACGTCAATGATCTTGGCAATGTTAGTGTGTGTCCAAATCCTGATTTGCCGGGGGCAAGAATTGATCTTGCGGAATTGGTGAAAAGAGTTCAGCAGGAGCAAAAAAATTTGCGTTTACCGGCGCTGTTTTGTTTCCCTCAAATCCTGCAACATCGTTTGCGTTCAATTAATGCGGCATTTAAACGTGCTAGAGAGTCATATGGCTATAAAGGCGATTACTTTTTAGTTTATCCCATTAAAGTTAACCAACAACGCCGCGTTATTGAATCACTGGCCAGTTCCGGCGAACCTTTAGGGCTTGAGGCTGGTTCCAAAGCAGAGCTAATGGCGGTGTTAGCGCATGCGGGTATGACTCGTACCGTTATCGTGTGTAATGGATATAAAGATCGTGAATATATTCGTTTGGCGCTAATAGGTGAAAAGTTAGGTCACAAGGTTTATTTGGTGATCGAAAAAATGTCTGAGATTGCCCAGGTATTGGAAGAAGCTGAACGATTAAATGTGATCCCTCGTTTGGGAGTCCGTGCACGTTTGGCATCTCAGGGATCAGGTAAATGGCAGGCCAGTGGCGGTGAAAAATCGAAGTTTGGGCTGGCGGCAACTCAGGTATTGCAATTGGTTGAGACTTTGCGCACAGTGGATCGACTTGATAGTCTGCAATTGTTGCATTTTCATCTTGGCTCACAGTTGGCGAATATCCGTGATATCGCAACAGGTGTCCGTGAGTCAGCGCGTTTTTATGTCGAGTTACATAAACTCGGGGTAAATATTCAATGTTTTGATGTTGGTGGTGGATTAGGTGTTGATTATGAAGGGACCCGTTCTCAATCTGATTGTTCCGTGAACTATGGGTTGAATGAATATGCCAACAATGTCATTTGGGGTATTGGTGATGCTTGTGATGAGCATGGTTTACCCCATCCGACAGTTATTACCGAATCCGGTCGCGCTCTGACCGCTCATCATACCGTCTTGGTCTCCAATGTTATCGGGGTTGAGCGTAATGAATTTACGCAGACGACGCCACCGGCAGAGGATGCTTCCCGCCCACTCGCCAGTTTGTGGGAAACATGGCAGGAGATGCATTCAGAAGGAAATAGACGCTCTTTACGTGAATCTCTGCATGATGGTCAGCTTGATCTGCATGATGTTCATACACAATATGCTCATGGCATGTTGGATTTGACAGAACGAGCGTGGGCGGAAGAGTTATATCTGAATATCTGTCGCCGTATTCAACAGGATCTTGATCCAAGCAACCGTGCTCACCGGCCAATTATTGATGAGCTGCAAGAGCGTATGGCAGACAAATTCTATGTGAATTTCTCACTGTTTCAGTCTATGCCTGATGCATGGGGTATCGACCAGTTGTTTCCTGTGTTACCTATTGAGGGACTGGATAAACCGTTGGATCGCCGTGCGGTATTGTTAGATATCACCTGTGACTCCGATGGTATTATTGATCATTATGTGGATGGTGATGGTGTAGCCGCGACAATGCCGATGCCCGCTTATGATCCTGATTGTCCGCCAATGATTGGTTTCTTTATGGTGGGAGCATATCAGGAAATTCTTGGCAATATGCATAACCTGTTTGGCGATACAGCGGCCATTGATGTTTATGTATTCGATAATGGCGAAGTGACCTATAACCAAAGTGAAGAGGGGGATTCAGTCGCCGATATGCTGCAATATGTGAAACTGGACCCTAACGTACTGATGGCTCGCTTCCGTGATCAAGTAAAGGGCACGGATTTGGATACAGGTTTGCAAGAGCAATTTTTACTGGAATTTGAAAGTGGTCTTTATGGCTACACATATCTGGAAGATGAATAATCTTCTGGTGTTAATTAAGCCTCCTGTATACAGATAATGTTATTTATATAAATCAGATACGGAATGCAGAAAATGGGGTTATCTCAGAAATACCCCATTTCGTCGTGACATGAGTATTCTGGTATTAAATGACTTTGTTCTGTCAGGAAACTTTTGAGGATATATCTCATGACAATAAGTACCTTGGGCAACCAACAAGATGACTCTTTGGTTTCTAATGCCTTCGGTTTCCTGCGCTTTCCGTTGAATTTTCAGCCATATTCTAGCGATGCAGAGTGGGTAATTACCGGGGTGCCATTTGATATGGCAACATCAGGCCGTGCAGGTAGCCGCCACGGGCCTGCGGCTATTCGTCAGGTTTCTACTAACTTGGCATGGGAAAGCCGCCGTTGGCCGTGGGATTTTAAATTACGCAATTGTCTTAACGTTGTGGATTGTGGTGATTTAGTCTTCAACTTTGGCGATGCTCAGGATATGAGTGATAAGTTACAAGCTCATGCTGAAAAAGTGCTGGCTTCCGGTAAGCGTATGCTCTCTTTTGGTGGGGACCACTTTATTACTTTGCCTTTGCTGCGCGCTCATGCCAAACATTTCGGCAAAATGGCTCTGGTTCATTTTGATGCTCATGCTGATACTTATCCAAATGGCAGTCAATTTGATCACGGTACCATGTTCTATCATGCGCCAAATGAAGGGTTGATTGACCCGCATCATTCAGTACAAATTGGTATTCGTACTGAACATGGACGGGATAATGGTTTTACGGTGCTGGATGCTGATCAGGTTAATGATCGTAGTGTGGATGATGTGCTTGCTCAGATAAAAGAGAAGGTTGGTGATATGCCGGTTTACCTGACTTTCGATATCGATTGTCTTGATCCGGCTTTTGCGCCAGGTACGGGGACACCCGTCATTGGTGGTTTGACAACCGATCGGGCACTGAAATTACTGCGTGGTTTGCAACCGCTAAATATTGTCGGTATGGATGTGGTGGAAGTTGCTCCAGCTTATGATCAGTCTGAAATTACGGCTCTGGCAGGTGCGACTATTGCGCTGGAGATGCTTTATTTACAGGCGGCTAAGAAGCGCTAAGTAGTACATAGTTTTAATATAGTCTTAGGGGATAGTGAAATAAACTCGTACTGAGTTGTGGCGCTATCCCCTTGAAACTCGGCAATTATTTGGATTGGTGTAACCTTTAATATGCTTTTCTGGTACCTTTTATTATGCTTCACTTGCTACCTTCAAATATGAACTGAACTTCCCTATCTGTATTAAAAAAATCCTCTCCTATGGTAATAAGATCTTCGAATCCTCCAGGAATTCTATCTGGTTGGGTTATTGGTACAAGTTGGACATAAAGTTTGTCAGCTAGTTGGCTTAAGTTACTTTTAGCTTCATGCATATTTGCTTGGATAGTCATAATAAAGCCTTCATACTTGGCTAGGTTAGTTGAGTACAATAAAAAATGCTGAAATAACCGGCAATTTTTTTGCTGCATAGAATTGAGATGCCGCAGTTCTGAACTGGGCATCTATGGTGTACTTTTTAAATCAAAGAATGATATTTTTTAGCGTTATTTAGCACTGTTTCTAATTTCTTTTCTTTTTCCCACGCATGAGATTCAGTGTTTCTACTGCCATTGAGAAGAACATAGCGAAATAGATGTAACCTTTAGGTATATGCACTTGTACGCTTTCCAGAATAAGGGTAAAGCCCACAAGGATTAAGAACGACAGCGCCAGCATTTTGACGGAGGGGTGACGATCAACGAATTCGCCGATAGGACGAGCGGCTAGCATCATAACACCGACCGCTATGATAACGGCTGCCATCATAATGAATAGATGATCGGACAGACCAACAGCGGTAATGACTGAATCCAGGCTGAAAATAATGTCCAGCAACATAATCTGGATGATGGCTCCCAAGAAAGAGTGAACAGGACGTTTTAGCTCTCCTTCATTGTCACCTTCGATAGCTTCGTGGATTTCTTTGCTGGCTTTCCAGATTAGGAACAGACCGCCAAAGAATAGGATTAAGTCACGGGCAGAAATGTCATGTTCAAAAACTGTCAATATCGGGTAGGTTAGCCGAATAACCCAGGCAATAGATGCTAACAGCGCTAAGCGCATTAGCATTGCCCCCATTAGTCCGATCTTACGTGCTCTATTTTGTTGATGGTTAGGGAGTTTTGCCACAACAAGTGACAAAAAGATAATGTTATCAATCCCTAAAACGATTTCTAGAATTGTCAGGGTGGCAAGCGCCATCCAAGCGTGGGGATCAGCAATCCATTCTAACATTGCTTATTAAAACCTTAAGGTAAAAATCTAATTATACGCGCGATTAGGTGCAAGGTAAGTATGCCAATGTAAAAATCAGTCAGAGCTAAAACGTTAAATCAAAAAATGACGGGCCAATAGAGGGGCGGTGAAATTTTTCCTCAGATAGAACCCACGAGGCAGAGTCATAATAGGTTGGCCGTGTATTCCAATTGCTTCGGTTAATGCTTTGCTGTTAGCCGCTTTTGGGCGTAACTGTAATACTTCGCCATGACGGGCGGTAATGCTCTCTACTTTGCCAAGCACGATGAAATCCATCAATTCTTCCCAGTCACGACGCAGTAACTCTTCCTCTTGTTGATTGGGACTCCACAATAAAGGGGAACCAACTCGACGTTTGGCTAAAGGAATTTCCCGTTCGCCTTCAACAGGTATCCACAGCACTCGCGATAATTTGCGTCTGACATGACAACTTTCCCAGGTAATACCACTGTTCCCTGTTAATGGTGCAACGCAGACAAATGTTGTCTCCAGTGGATAACCTCTTCTGTCCACGGGGATGGTTTTAAGCTCAATACCGATATGTTCGAAATCTTGCTCCGGCTTACTGCCGGCACTTGCACCGAGGTAATATTCTAGCAACATGCCCACCCAGCCTTTATCTCGTTTCAGATTGGGCGGGATAGGTAAATTTGCTTTTGCCGCGAGTTCTCCCATTGATAAGCCAGCCAGAAGGTGGGCGCATTCAAGCAATTGTTGCTCGTTGTCTGGTGGTGGAGGAGGGGAAAAAAGAGTGCTCATTTGGGATATCCGTTTTTTAGGTCAAAAAACAGCCTTAGTTTCTGTGAATAATAAATCTGAGGTTCATACAATAGCTAACAAGTGATAATAGCATGATATACAAACATTTTTTATTGTTGTTTCAAAAGTTGTAAAATTGACTGCCGTTCTTGTTCACCTATTGCTGGTAATAATGAACAGGATCTTACACCATGTTATCCACAGTTTTATGGGATAAGTAGACAAAAATGAGATCACTGGTTTGATTTACAGGTTTGACTAACACTTTTTTCTACAAAAAACGCTGTTTTTTGCTTAACTAAAAAGCATAACCTGTGGATAACATGATGTTTGGTTGTTTTTTGTTCTCATCAACTAACGTTGTCCATTATAGCCGTGACTGACGTTAGAAATAACGAGGTAAATAGCTGCTATTTCAATGAAAAATAAATACTATTTCATTTTTTGTCTATAAATTGATAATTCATAATATAAAGCTATACCTGAATTACCCCTGCCTTTTTCACATAGATATCCACAGAAAAAGTGAATAAAAGCGAGTTTGTACACCTGTGTATGTTCATAACTCTGGCCTTTTCTGTGAATTACCCTTCAGATGGGTTGAACCAGGCAGATTTGAAATCAAACCAACCAAAGGTGTTCATTTTGACTCCCCTCATACTTCTCTGTCCCTGTAACTCAAGCCAGTGGTGGAACAGTGGATGCAGCCAATGTTCATCAATTATTTTTTCACACCACTCTTCAAGCGATAACGCTTGTTGTCGCCATTGTGATACTTCTTTACTTAAATCATTACCAAGGCACTTTTTCAATAATGGCATCTCGTACAGCGTAGCGAACAGCGAAAACTCCAGAGGGTTATAAAAGTTGGCGGTAGCAAGCCAGAGGTCACTTTCGGTGTTGCCATTGAACCATGTGTCATAATCCACGATGTTGATTTTCAATTCGACGCCGCATTTGGCCAGTATGGCTTGCAGGATCTGGCTGATTGTGTGGTATTCATGATGTTGATGACAAAGCGTGACGGTCAGATGGGTAATATCCTCTGGTTTGTTCAATTCGGATATCAGTTTACTGTGATGCCAGCGTAGTAATAAACCATAAGCGGGTGACCAATGGCGTTGATAAAAGGGGTCACAGTGCGCTAGTAGATTTATCGGTGTTAGCAGGCTGCATAGCCATTGGCGAACCTCTTCTCTCTTACATTTAGTTGAACGGTGGTCGTGTAGTAGAAAATAACAGCCCTCTTCTATCCTGCTATCTAACGAGTTATTACCTGTGCTGTCACTTTCCAGATGCAGAGTTGTACAAACCAGTTTCTCGGCGAGTTCCGGTAGGAACCATATATTCACCTGATCAATCAGCGCCCGAAAGCCAAAGTAATTATCAAAGGCCCGAATTTGTAGTTTCTGAGCGCTGTTTTTTATGACCTGGTAAGGGCCGGTTCCCACTGGCATACGAGAGAAGTTCGGTAACTTTTGCCATTCTTGAGGCAAGATCATGGCATGTGGGCTGCCGATTAATAAAGGGAGCCAGAGATCGGGTTCTGAAAGAAAAATATCAATCACATAGGGTGTGGGCGTGGTGACTTTTTCAAGATGAGAAAAAAGAGGCAGGTTGCGTAATCTTTGTAGCGAAGCGATGACATCCGCCATCTGTAATTCTCTGCCGTGGTGAAAATGGATGGCCGGCCGTAGATAAAATCGCCAATGATTTGAGGATAATTGTTGCCAATGATGAGCTAAGTCAGCTTCTGGTTCCCCATTTTCCTCATTTATGCGAGTTAAGCTATTAAATATCTGCCTGACCAGATGAATTTCAGAACGGCGTAACGGTGAACCGGGTAGAAGATTAGGAAAGGGGCGATAATAGAGTATCCGCAGTAAGTTTTTTCCCTGACGGAAACGGCGTTCAATCTGGGATAGTACCATGTGACGGACTGTATCTTTATCACCAACCAGTTGGACCAACTTCTCAACGTTATGTTGCTCAAGTAACTCTTCAGCCCGTTGTTGTTGAAGTTCCCAGCCATCGCGTAAGAAATTCAGTTGAGAACGTTTTCCTCGACCGGACTCTGCCTGCCACTGTAACCAGCCTGCTTTCTGCATATTGTTGAGCAGTGAACGGATATGACGTTTTGAACAATGCAGTACATTTGCCAGCTCTTGTAACGTTGTTTCAGCCTCTTTTCCTTGATGGTGTTGCCATAATCGAATGAATTGTTGTTGTAAGCGTGAACTGGGCATAAAAGAGGAACTCCAGAGTATTTTTCATCAATTTTTATTTCCTTATATTGAGACGATAATTATCCATATTGAAAGTAGCTCAATAGGCCAGACGAAATCTGGCTTCTCCCCCAATTTTCTTGAGTAATGGTGATTTGCCAGCCAGTAAGAAAACTTACTGGCTTTTTTTCTTATTATACATTATGTACTCCTCGCTTCTTTTTTACAGGTTAGCTTAAAACGAGTAATAATCTGGCATTGGTGGCGATTTGTCCAGCTACTATCGCTATTTTATCTGTAAATTTCTTTTAAATGTGATGTGGCGTGATTAAATATTAGTTAAGACATTGTATGTGGCTGAAAAGTGACTGCCTGTATGAGTATAGACGTGGTGGGATTGTTCTTGCCTTTGCGTCGATAGAAAAATCCCGTAGTAGAAAACTACGGGATGAATCAATAAAGGAAAAATTAACGCAGAAAAACCGGTTGTTCCTGCTCGTAGGTTGTTATGGCGTCCAGATGTTGTAATGTCAGGCCGATACTGTCCAGACCATTCATCATACAGTGACGCCGGAAGCTATCGATTTCAAAAGCATAACTTTTATTGCCAGCGTGAACTTTCTGTTGTTCTAGATCGACAGTAAAACGGCAAGCTTTGTTTTGCTGAATCAACTCAAATAGTTCGTTGACATCTTTATCGTTCAGCTTAACTGGCAGTAATTGGTTGTTGAAAGCGTTACCGTAGAAAATATCCGCAAAACTTGGGGCGATAACCACTTTAAAACCATAATCCGTCAGTGCCCAAGGCGCATGTTCACGGGAGGAGCCGCAACCAAAGTTTTCACGAGCCAGAAGGATACTGGCACCCTGATAACAAGGCTGATTTAATACGAATTCAGGGTTAGGTTTTTGCCCTTCATCATCAAGAAAACGCCAGTCATGAAACAGATGTTGACCAAATCCTGTACGAGTGACTTTCTGCAAGAATTGTTTGGGAATAATGGCATCAGTATCGACGTTTGCTGCATCTAAAGGAGCAACCAAGCCGGTATGTTGAATAAACTTTTCCATCATTCTCTCCTTTATGACTTCTGTGCTGGATGGCGTATATCGATAAAATGACCATTAATCGCCGCCGCTGCTGCCATCGCTGGGCTAACCAAATGGGTGCGTCCACCACGTCCTTGGCGCCCTTCAAAGTTGCGGTTACTGGTAGAAGCGCAGCGTTCACCGGGTTGCAGGCGGTCGTTATTCATTGCCAGACACATGGAACATCCGGGTAAGCGCCATTCAAAACCAGCCTCTATGAAAATTTTATCCAAACCCTCTGCTTCTGCTTGTGCTTGAACAGGGCCTGATCCGGGAACAACGATTGCTTGAACGCCAGGAGCCACTTTATGGCCTTGTGCGATGGCTGCGGCAGCCCGTAAATCTTCAATCCGGGAGTTGGTGCAAGAACCGATAAAGACTTTATCGATCTTCACATCTGTTAGCTTAATACCGGGTTTCAAATCCATATAAGCCAGTGCTTTTTCAGCAGAGGCACGTTCGACAGGATCACTAAAAGATTCTGGCGCAGGAATGGCTTGATCAATGGCGATCACTTGTCCAGGGTTTGTTCCCCATGTGACCTGCGGAGAGATCTCTTCTGCATTAATGGTAATAACGGTGTCATATTGTGCATCAGGATCGGATTTCAATGTTTTCCAGTAAGCAACAGCTTGTTCCCACAGCTCTCCTTTTGGTGAGAACTGGCGGCCTTTCATATAAGTAAAAGTGGTTTCATCCGGTGCGACCAAACCAGCTTTAGCGCCCATTTCAATTGCCATGTTACATAAAGTCATACGGCCTTCCATGCTAAGCGCTTCAATCGCCTTACCACAGAATTCCACCACATACCCGGTACCACCCGCGCTACCTGTTTTGCCGATGATCGCCAGAACGATATCTTTGGCGGTGATAGCATTACCGACACCACCCATCACTTCGATTTTCATAGTTTTAGCGCGGGCTTGTTTTAGGGTTTGGGTGGCGAGTACATGTTCAACTTCAGAAGTGCCAATGCCGAAAGCCAGTGAGCCGAATGCCCCATGCGTCGCGGTATGGGAATCACCACAAACAATCGTCATGCCCGGCAGGGTTATACCCTGTTCAGGTCCGATGACATGAACAATTCCCTGATAAGGGTGGTTGAGATCATATAATGTGATACCGAATTCGGCACAGTTTTTCATCAACTCCTGCATTTGAATACGAGCCATGTCACCACAGGCGTTAATATCTTTTGTTTGCGTGGATACGTTATGATCCATTGTTGCGAACGTTTTACCTGGCTGGTGCACTGGGCGGCCTTTGGTGCGCAAACCATCAAAGGCTTGCGGCGAGGTCACTTCATGAACCAGATGACGATCAATATAGAGTAACGGGGTTTCATTCGGTACTTCCCGGACAATATGGGCGTCATATAATTTTTGATATAAAGTTTTAGCCATGCTAAATACCCTCGGCTATATAACGGGCGATAGCGCTGCCCATTTCATCAGTACTAATTGCTTTACCGTTTCCGGCTAAATCTGTTGTGCGATAGCCCTGTTCCAGCGCGTAGTTAACCGCCTGTTCAATCGCATTTGCGGCGTCATTGTGACCTAAGCTGTAACGCAATAGTAAGGCGGCAGACAGGATTTGGGCTATCGGGTTAGCAATACCTTTTCCGGCAATATCTGGAGCAGAACCGCCTGCGGGCTCATACAGGCCAAAACCTTTTTCATTCAGGCTGGCGGAAGGTAACATGCCCATTGAACCGGTAATCATGGCGCATTCATCAGATAAGATATCGCCAAAAATATTGGAGCACAGCATTACATCAAACTGAGATGGATCTTTAATTAACTGCATGGTGGCGTTATCAATGTACATGTGATTGATTTCTACATCTGGATACTCTTTTGCAATCTCAGTAACCACTTCTCGCCACAATACAGAACTCTGCAACACATTTGCTTTATCAATAGATGTAACTTTATTACTACGTTTGCGGGCGGATTCGAAGGCGATACGGGCAATGCGCTCGATTTCAAAACGGTGATAAATCTCAGTATCAAATGCTCGTTCATATTTACCTTGGCCTTCACGTCCTTTGGGTTGACCAAAATAGATACCGCCGGTTAATTCACGGACACATAAAATATCAAAGCCTTTGGCGGCAATATCACTGCGTAAAGGGCAAAATACCTCTAATCCGGCATATAAGCGGGCAGGGCGTAAATTACTGAACAGTTTGAAATGTTTGCGTAATGGCAACAGTGCGCCACGCTCAGGTTGCTCTGTTGGTGGTAAATGTTCCCATTTAGGCCCTCCCACGGAGCCGAACAATATGGCATCAGCCTGTTCACAACCTGCTATGGTTTTTGCCGGTAGTGGACAGCCGTGGCGATCGATAGCAATCCCCCCCACATCATATTCGCTGGTGGTGATGCGGATATTGAAACGCTTACGGATTGCATCCAATATCTTATAGGCTTGTGCCATAACTTCGGGGCCAATACCATCACCGGGTAAAACTGCAATATGATAATTGTTCGACATGTTTACACCATTTCCTTTGTATTTTGCTGTATGCGTTGTTTCTCTTTCTTAACTTGCTCTGTACGCCAAACGCAGTTCAGAGCATGAACCATTGCTTTGGCCGAAGATTCAACAATATCGGTTTCCAACCCCATGCCGTGGAAGCGACGCCCAAAGCATTCGACAACGATATTTACCTGGCCCAGTGCATTTTTCCCGTGTCCTTTACCTGATAACTGATAAGAAACCAGTTCAATTGGGTATTCAGTTATTCGGCTAATTGCCTGATAAACCGCATCTACCGGGCCATTACCTGTGGCAGCTTCTGATTTCAGCTCTTTGCCACACACTAAACGTACAGCGGCTGTTGCCATCACATTGGAGCCAGATTGGATATTAAAGTGATCAAGATGGAAAAATTCGGGTTCTTGCTGTTGCAGGTTCATGAAAGCTAAGGCTTCCAAATCATAGTCAAATACCTGACCTTTTTTATCTGCCAGGCGTAAAAAGGCTTCGTATAAGCTATCCAGATCGTAATCTTTATCCTGATATCCCATCTCCTCCATACGGTGTTTCACTGCGGCACGACCGGATCGGGAAGTCAGATTCAATTGAATTTCTTTCAGGCCGATGGACTCTGGTGTCATAATCTCGTAAGTTTCACGATTTTTCAGTACTCCGTCCTGATGAATCCCGGATGAGTGGGAAAATGCATTGCTACCAACAACTGCTTTATTCGCGGGGATCGGCATATTGCATAATTGACTGACCAACTGACTGGTGCGGTAAATTTCTTGATGGTTGATATTGGTATAAACGCCTAACGTTTGCTGACGAACTTTAATCGCCATAATGACTTCTTCCAGTGAGCAGTTGCCGGCACGTTCACCCAAACCGTTTATCGTCCCTTCTATCTGACGGGCGCCGGATTGTACTGCTGAGATCGAGTTGGCGACCGACATCCCCAAATCATCGTGGCAATGGACGGATAATATCGCTTTATCGATATTAGGAACGCGTTCGATCAAATTGGTAATGATGCCGCCGAATTGATATGGCACGGTGTAACCGACAGTATCTGGGATATTGATAGTCGTTGCGCCAGCTTTGATAGCGTTTTCAACGATCCGACACAGATTATCAATAGGTGTACGGCCCGCATCTTCACAGGAGAATTCGACATCATCAGTGTAACGACGTGCTCGTTTGATTGATTGAGCTGCCATTTCCATAACATTTTCGAATGTCTTTTTCAGCTTAGATTCAATATGTAAATTGGAAGTGGCTAAAAAAACGTGGATTCGAAAGGCTTCCGCAACTTTTAATGCTTCTGCGGCCACATCGATATCTTTTTCTACGCAACGCGCCAAAGCACAAACACGGCTGTTTTTTATCTGCTTAGCTATCGTTTGGACAGATTCAAAATCACCAGGAGAGGAAACTGGAAAACCGACTTCCATGATATCAACACCCATTCTTTCCAGAGCCAAGGCAATTTGGAGTTTTTCGTTCACACATAAGCTGGCTTGTAATGCTTGTTCTCCGTCACGTAACGTGGTGTCGAAGATAATAACTTGCTGGTTCATATGTACGTTCCTCTCGTGGTTATTTTTTGCGCCCAGCAGGTAAAAAAAACCCGCGCATGGCGCGGGTTCTTGTGAATGTCTGGTTTGGACCAACTCTGTTTTGAATCAACTCTGTTTTCTGTCCACCAGCATACCGCGCATATCAGATACGATAAGTAGTAGGTTTAATAGACAAATTGAGTGAATCATATCGATCCAACCTTTCAGTAGTATTAATGAGTGTTCGTGATTCGTATGCTTTTATTGATACGTTATCTTAAAAGTGATGTCAAGAATTCATTTAGGCATATGATTCTTGGTTTTACTTTTCTTATGGCGGTAAATTGAAGTGTTGATCTGTTTATATTTAAAAAGATTTTATTTTATCCTTTTTTGTTTGGGTTTGACTTTCGTGATGAGCTAAGATTTATATAAAAATAGTGCATTATACTGATTAATTAAAATTAAGTATTTTCCGTTTGGTGAGCTGGAAGTGGATTTGTATTTTTCTGAAAAACATCATTTGTCATTGGAAAAATAGATACAAATAGGAAGTTATGTTATATATCTTTGAAAAAATAATTCTATAACATAATAACTCTGATAAAATTGTTTAATAATAATAAGTCAGTAATTTTATTATGAATTGTGTCATTCTTTGATTTATCATCATATACAGAATAGCAGGGTGAATAAATTGTTAACATAATTGTACTTTTTTGTGAATAAATAATGAGCATTACATTGTCTACTAATTGAAATTATATATTTTTAACACTAATAGGGGGATGCGCTGGTTAGCTATGCGTATTCAGATTTGTACAAGGACGAGTCTTAATTATTTGTTATCGAAATGATTAAGACAATTGATCTCGTTAATAGTTATAGTCATCGTAATATCTGAGTAATAAATGAAGGTATTTCCGATGTTTTGTTATTAGCCGGGATCATCTGCATGAGTTTAGTGGAGTTAAACAATGGCTGAATACACCTCAGTAACTGCAACCAAAAAAGATCCAAATGAAATTCATTTGCGTAATGTGGATCTCAATCTGCTGACTGTTTTTGATGCAGTTATGCAAATGCAGAATGTGACACGTGCGGCACAGATATTAGGAATGTCACAACCGGCGGTCAGTAATGCGGTTTCTCGTTTGAAGCTAATGTTCAATGACGAATTATTTGTACGCTATGGGCGTGGAATACAACCGACAGCAAGGGCCCATCAATTATTTGGTCCAGTCCGTCAGGCATTACAACTGGTATATAATGAGTTACCTGGGGTTGGTTTTGAACCTGATAATAGTGATAGGGTTTTTAGTCTTTCAATTTGTAGCCCTTTGGATATTAGGCTGGCTGCAAAAATAGTTGAACAGGTAAAACAAAATACACCTAATCTGGGTGTGACGATTAGATCATATTTACATGATAATATTGAGCATCAGCTCAGATACCAGGAAACTGAGTTTGTCATTAGCTATACGCAGCTAGAACGCATGGATTTTCATCATTACCCGTTATTCAATGATGAGTTGGTTTTGGCTGTTTCTAATCATCATCCAAGAATTGAAAATAGTATTAGTGAGCAGCAATTGTATGAGGAACATCATGCAGTTGTATCATTGGATAATATATGTTCATTCAGCGTTCCCTATTATGATGGAGGTGAACGTCTGCGTTCGGTTGTTTATCAGGGTACCGACTTGAATAGTGTGTTGCACATTGTCTCTCAAACTTATTTGGTTGCAATTGCGCCAAAATGGCTGGTTGAGCATTATAGCGAACAATTAGCAATAAGGGCGGTTTCATTACCGTGGGATCAAGTAAGTCGTCCGTGTTATTTGATTTGGCACGAATCTACAACGAAAGATAAAGGGCATCAGTGGATGAAGTCGTTGTTGAGTCAACTTAGTAACAGATAATTAATTTGAAACTCACTACTGCATAAGGGTGGTGAGTTTTTTTATTTTATCACAAATTTTTCAACTTTTGATAAATAGGCTTTTCCTGTTGTTCAGGAATCGGTAGACTGCGAGGAAATAGCTAACACCTGTAAGCTGAAAAGCGAATAAGTGATGCGAAAAGGTATTATCAGAGAATAAAATTACTGTTTTTTCTCCGATAAGAAAAAAAATTTTCGAACAGGAAAAAAATTGTGATAACTAAAAATTTACATCCTTATCACTTGATAAACCGATTGCAACAACAAATCAAACGACACCCAGAGAAAATTGCTTTTCGCCAATGGTCTCCGGCTGAACAACTCGAACTAAATTGGAATGATATTGGCAAAAAGACCAATGCTATTAGCCGGGCATTGTTGGAGATTGGTGTTGATGTGCAAGAAAAAATTGGTCTCTTTGCACATAACAGCATGGCGTGGTCATTGACAGATATTGCTGTATTACAACTTCGGGCGGTTACTGTTCCGCTGTATGCGACTAGTAGTCAAGAACAAGCGAGTTTCATACTGAATGATGCTAGTGTGCGTATTCTGTTTGTCGGTGGGCAGCCGCAGTATGATGTTGCTATTACTTTGACAGAACGTTGCCCTCAGTTAAGTCACATTATTGTCTTAGATGAATCAGTCGATTTGCGGGATTGTTCATTAGCTCAACATTTATCTGATTTCATGGCTGATGATAAATTACAACATCAGTCGGAGTTGGAAACCCGTATCGCTAACCACAATCTGGATGATCTTTTTACGCTTATTTATACGTCTGGTACAACTGGCGAGCCTAAAGGCGTCATGCTTGATTACCGTAATTTAGCCTATCAGTTGTATTCACATGATCATGTCCTGGCGTTAACTGATCAGGATGTTTCTTTGAGTTTTCTGCCGTTATCCCATGTCTTTGAACGCGCATGGAGTTTTTATGTCATGCATGTAGGTGCGCAAAATGTTTATCTGACCGACACTAACTTTGTTCGTCAAGCTATGGCCGATATTCGCCCGACCGTGATGTGCGCAGTGCCGAGATTTTATGAAAAAATTTATAGTGCGGTTTTTGAAAAGGTTTCTCAGGCTCCTTGGCATCGAAGAAAACTCTTTAATTGGGCGATTAAATGTGGTGAGCGTCAGTTTTTACGTAAGTTGCAAGGTAAAAAAAGCTGCCCTTGGTCGACAGCAATGCATCGACTGGCTGATAAATTGGTATTGAGTAAATTGCGTAATGTATTGGGGGGCAGAGTTCGGTTTTTACCTGCTGCTGGCGCGCGTCTGGACGAAACGATTATCCTATTTTTTCTCGCTGTTGGGATAAATATCAAATATGGCTATGGTATGACAGAGACTTGCGCCACTGTTTCTTGTTGGGGAGAGCAAGGTTATGTACTTGGTTCTATTGGCAAACCATTGCCTGGCATTGACGTCCGTATCGGTGAAGAAGATGAGATACAAGTGCGTGGCCCAATTGTGATGAAAGGCTATTTCAATAATCAGCAAGAAACCGCCAAAGCATTTACTCAAGACGGTTGGTTGCGTACCGGTGACGCCGGTAAATTGGATGAAAATGGTCATTTGTTCATTACTGAACGTCTGAAAGATTTGATGAAAACATCGAATGGCAAATATATTGCCCCTCAAATGATTGAAGGTATTTTGGGACAAGATCGTTTTATTGAACATATTGCTGTTATTGCTGATGCTCGTAAATTTGTATCCGCCCTTATAGTGCCTTGTTATGATGTATTGGAAGAGTATGCAAGGTCAATTAATATCAAATATCATGATCGAGTTGAATTGCTGCGTCATAGTCAAATTATCAATATGTTTGAGCAACGCTTGAAAGAGATGCAGAAAAACTTTGCTCACTTCGATCAGGTAAAGCGTTTCACATTATTGCCAAATCCATTTTCAATGGAAACAGGGGAATTAACGCCAACGCTAAAATTGCGAAGGAAAATTATTATGCAGCGTTACCATAACGAAATTGAATCCATGTATCGAGATTAATTTCTGGAGCTTTATAGAGCGAGACCGGCTATTCAAGGGAAATTTAAGGTAAGTATTCTACTTTCAATTTATCTCAGGAGTATCCGGTTTTTAAAATTTCAATATTAGATGAATAAGCTGTAGTTTAATTTTAAAAATTATAAATAAATTATATTCACGGGTATCATTCTATGCTTGGAATAGAGCACTTGTTATTTAATAGGTTAGGGCAAGGTATAATTATCTGACTTTAAACGTCATGATGAAAAAGATGGTTATAAAAATGAAATAATAGTATTTTGTACTTGTGCGGTGCGCATGTATAGTAAATAAGACATATTTTGTATAATGAGGTGAATTGATGAATTTTGATAATATAGTTATTGTTCATGGCCTTATGGCGACTCCTGATCATCATTGGTTTCCTTGGCTTAAAAGTCAATATGAAAGGTCAAATGTTCGGGTAATAGTGCCGGAAATGCCTGAATCTCACGCTCCTTCACCTCATTTATGGCAAGAAAAGTTGCAGGAGAGTGTACCTAATCCTAATGAAAAAACGCTTTTTATTGGGCATAGCTTGGGTTGTATTGCCGCACTCCGTTATATTTCATCTTTACCTGATAATGTAAATATTGGCGGGATTGTATTAATTGCAGGATTTTATGAAAAATTATCGACTTTACCCGAATTAAGTATATTTACTGAGGAGTATTTGGATTTTCGTCCTCTTATACACAAAATAAACCAACGAATAGTAATATTATCGCTTAATGATGAGATTGTACCTCCACAGTTTACATTAAATTTAAGTCAGCAGCTCGATGCTGAATTATATGGTTTCCCTGATGGCGGGCACTTTTTAGATCGCGACGGTTTTACTGTTTTTCCTAAGCTAGAAAAGATATTAAAAAATAATTCAATGTTTTAAATGGGAATTTTATTATATAAATTAATATGGCAGTTTTTTCATGTCTTATGTAATTATGATAGATTTTGTGTGTTTTAAATAATTTTTCAAAATATCATTTGCCTACTGTAAAATAACCCGCTCTGAATACAGAGCGGGATTATAAGTGTATTTTTAGTTGCTTTTTTCTACTGATGGGATGGGTTTATATCTCATTAGAATTAAAAATTCATCCCAATTATTTATTATTTCTTGAGATATTTCTTTTTCCACGGTGCCCTTTTCAGCATTTATTTTAATATAATGAAATGCCTTTTCTAAATCTTGTGGGCTATTCCCTAAACCATGTAAATAATTCACTCCTATTATCTGATACCCATTTATTATTCCAGAATCTCCAGCTCTTTGAAGCAGATCATTGGCTTTTATTTGATCTTCTTGTACTCCATAACCAAAACTATAAATTATGCCGAGATTATATAAAGATTCCGCATGGTTTTTATCTAACTTTAATGCCTTGCTATAATACTCGATGGCTTTTTGGTAATCCCTTTCTGATTCCTTTAATGAATTGTCAGTATAAAGTTTTCCTAATAAAAAATAGGCATCAACGCTACCATTCTGAGCTTGTTTTTCCAGTTCCCGAAACTCTTCAACTGTTCTCGGTACTTTTAGTGGAAGTTCCTTAACCATACCTGTATATTTAATTCCATCAAATACAGTTCTAGGAATATTTGTTTTCGTCGGTTCTGCACATGCATTGGTAAATAATACGATTATCAGCAAAAGTATATATTTCATTCTACTAGTTTATCCTATCGGGTTGACGGTAAGAAGTTGAATTGGTGTTATCCCGACAGAGATAGTGTTGTTAATTTCTTCTGTTTGCTGGCTGACAAAGCAGGCCATCGCATTAATTAGATTATGTAATTCGTTACTTAGTTCAGCTTCGTGTATAGATATTGGCTCCTGTTTAAACCAGACATCCGTGATCTCTGTCTGATATCCATTTGACCAGTTGACGGTAGATGTCAGTCCGTGGTAATTACCTTGTAGATCAAAATAATCGCTCTCCTGATAGTTTAGTTGAATAGATTTAATATCGGTTTCTTCAAGGCTGTTAAGTTCATCTGGGGTACTGAGTCCGTCTAAATTCCTATCCTGCCAGATTTTTAATGTGTTCCAAGTTACATCTTGGTTATCAATAATACCGTCCTGATTGCTGTCTATATCAGCTAAAGCCATAAAACCATGTTGTGCTTTTACTCCAGATGACAGTTGGGAATTTTCCCCAAACAATTCGGTGCCATTATTGATTAATCCGTCATTGTTTTTATCCCAGACTAATAAGCTATCATTTGCATCGATCCAACCTGTATTGACTTTATGCCCTTGACCGTCAAAATCAAATACTACTCCTAATTCACTGGTTACTGTTTGAACGCCATCGCCATTTAAATCAATTACTAATGGTGTTATGTAAGTTTTCGTAACTTTTTTCGGGTTTGGGAAAATTTGATTGAGTACTTGATTAGGAGTCTTCTCTAAGTTTAGAGTAATGCCAGAGTAACCAGCATGTCCTCCCTCTCTGTGAAACGTGTCTTTTACAAAATCAATACAGTTATTTGTTAATAAATTATAGGATGGTGGTTGCGTTTTTCCATCCCGGTAATCAATAGTTTTCTGAAAAACCATATCAAGGTCCATCAAGAATTGAAGGTTTTGGGATACCATTGTTAGTGATGAGGCGGTAGGGTAGCGTATATGGTCATTAAACGACAAATTGTCTTTAACGGTACCCCAATCTTCCCCCGGACTTAATCCTGCGGTAATGGACTCAAAATTACCAGTTTTGGGGTTGTTATTTCTGATGGTATAGAAAACATGACTCGTAAGTGATTTACCCATATTGATTCCATTTTCTCCTGCTATAGGAGCACCTTGGGGGGCTACATGCAAGGTTATAGATGGCGTGTTTTCAAAGTATGAAAGTTTATCGTCGGGCATAATTTCTTGATAGTTTTCAAATATTCCTATTGTTTTATGTTTAGGTTGTTGTAGCGTTTCATCAGGCATATGTGGTTTCTTCCTCATTGATTTAAAAATAATTCTTATCTTTCAGATAAAGTGTCACTAAATTGGTTCTTTTTGTTTTAAAAAATGAATTGAGAAGTCATTATCATTCCTAAAGGCTTTCTTCGGTTTTGGTTTTTAACGGGCTGAGCACATAGTCAATAATTCTCAGTCGGTTAGTTTTTGTTTCTACCTTTATGTTCATATTGGCAACTAGCATCATTTGTTCACCATTAACAGTCAGATGATTTTTATCTAACTGAATGATAGTCGAATAAATTAGGTTGTATCCGTTTATATTTCTTAGGACGATTATTGAATTGAGGGACACAACTTGGTTTCCTTGGCACGAAATGAAATGTTGTTTATCTGTATTCCAGACAGCCCTACATAAGGCAGGCGGAAAAAATCTTTTTTGATACTTTTAGTCTTTAAATCCATAGCCTTTAAACCCAACTTATTAGTTGCAAGTAACCACTGGGTTTTATCTAATATTAGAAGTTAAAATTGAACTATCTATATCATAACTCATTATTGCCTTTTGTAAATAATTTTAATGATATGGTTTGATTGTATTGCGGCCAAATAATCTGATTAATTTAAATTACCATTTAATAGTCAGCCTTAAATCATTTTCTTGGGAGATGATCTTTTATTTATTATTTAATTTGCGTATATGAGTATAAAAATCATATATTAAAATCTCTGGGCAAATATTGAATAGTTGAGGCTGGGACGGCAGGAAAAATAATAGCTTCCATCATATTATCTAATTAAAATGGAGTAAAAAGATTTTACTCGAATGCATTATTTGCAATGGCTATCCAAAAACGAGGAAATGACGGTCAAATTATCTGAGGCGTTTGTCGGCATTTCCTTTATCAGCTTCATACTTCGGTGACTTAAACGATTTTGAAAACTGCTTTTTAGTTTTTTATCGTATATATACTGGATAATACCTATATGTTGTCGTTCTTTTTAGGTATAGCCGCTCATATTCTACTTATTTTTAGCTTCTTGATAGTAAGATAACGCTTACCGGAGACATTTGGAATTGTCATAAAATTGCTATTCTGCCTTTACTCACATTGCTAACGCCTGTTTCTAGCGTTATGTTAATTAACTCAGCATCAATATATCGCTGAGAGGCTATTCGTCTTACTAAAATAAAAGTGGAAGTCACTTCCGATTTATTAACTTGCAAACAGAGCCTGGAGGAAAACCTATGGAGATGTTATCAGGAGCTGAAATGGTCGTCCGATCGTTAATTGATCAGGGCGTTGAGCATATATTCGGTTATCCGGGAGGGGCAGTACTGGATATTTATGATGCCCTGCATACGGTTGGGGGTATTGAGCATATCTTGGTACGTCATGAGCAGGGGGCAGTTCATATGGCTGATGGCTATGCCCGTTCTACCGGGAAGGTTGGTGTGGTATTGATCACCTCCGGTCCTGGAGCAACCAATGCCATTACCGGTATTGCTACAGCTTATATGGATTCAATTCCGATGGTTGTATTGTCCGGTCAAGTCGCCAGTTCCCTGATTGGCAATGATGCATTTCAGGAATGTGACATGGTAGGGATATCCCGTCCGATCGTAAAACATAGTTTTTTAGTGAAAAAAGCAGAGGATATTCCGAAGGTACTGAAAAAAGCCTTCTATCTAGCCTCCAGTGGCCGTCCGGGACCTGTAGTGATTGATTTACCGAAAGATACGGTAAATCCGGCAGTAAAATTACCCTATATTTATCCTGATCAGATCAGTATGCGTTCTTATAGTCCAACGATTCAAGGACACAAAGGGCAGATTAAGCGGGCATTAAGAAAACTATTGAATGCGAAAAAACCGGTCATATATGTAGGCGGGGGGGCGATTAACGCAGATTGTTCAGCAGAATTATTGGTATTGGCAGAAAAATTCAATATCCCTGTTGTTAGCTCCCTGATGGGATTAGGCAGTTTCCCTGCAACTCATCCGCAAAGCCTGGGCATGCTCGGTATGCATGGTACATTCGAAGCTAACAAAGCAATCCATAATTCAGATGTCATTTTTGCTGTCGGTGTACGTTTTGATGATCGTACTACCAATAATCTGGAAAAGTATTGCCCGGGAGCAACGGTATTACATATTGATATTGATCCGACATCAATTTCGAAAACGGTTTCCGCAGATGTACCTATTGTTGGTGATGCTAAACAGGTGCTTGGGCAAATGCTGGCGTTGCTGGAGACAGTGGAAGACACACAAGATCCCGATGCGCTAAAAGATTGGTGGTTATCTATTCAGCAATGGCGCAGCCGTAAATGTCTCAGTTTTGATCGCAGTGGTGAAAAAATTAAACCACAAGCTGCTATTGAAGTTCTCTATCGTCTGACGAAGGGGGAAGCTTATGTCACTTCCGATGTTGGACAGCATCAGATGTTTGTTGCATTGCATTACCCATTTGATAAACCAAGGCGTTGGATCAGTTCCGGTGGTTTGGGAACGATGGGATTTGGTTTACCGGCGGCTTTGGGCGTTAAACTGGTGAAACCGGAAGCGACGGTAGTTTGTGTTACCGGGGATGGCAGTATTCAGATGAATATTCAGGAGCTGTCTACCGCATTGCAATATGGGCTGCCGATACTAGTTCTGAATTTGAATAACCGTTTCCTGGGGATGATAAGACAGTGGCAAGACATGATTTATGCCGGTCGTCACTCTCAATCTTATATGGAATCCTTACCTGATTTTGTCAAATTGGCTGAGGCTTATGGTCATATTGGCATTTCTATCCAACGTTATGATGAATTGGAAAGTAAATTGGCGGAGGCCCTGAAAGAAGTGACTGAAAATCAGCGGCTGGTATTTGTTGATGTCACAGTGGATGAAACTGAACATGTATATCCTATGCAGATCCGTGGAGGAGCAATGGATGAGATGTGGTTAAGCAAAACGGAGAGAACCTGATTATGCGCCGGATTTTATCTGTATTACTTGAAAACGAATCAGGGGCTTTGTCCCGGGTTGTTGGTCTGTTTTCCCAACGTGGCTACAACATTGAAAGTTTAACAGTCGCTCCAACTGATGATCCGACATTATCGCGAATGACAATTCAGACTAAAGGCGATGCAAGGGTACTTGAACAGATTGAAAAACAGTTGCACAAGTTGGTGGATGTGTTACGAGTCAGCGAATTGGTGTCGGGTTCTCACGTAGAGCGTGAAATCATGTTAGTTAAATTACAGGCCAGCGGATATGGACGTGAAGAGATCAAACGCAGCACTGACATCTTCCGTGGGCAGATCATTGATGTGACTTCGACCTTATATACTGTGCAATTGGTAGGAACCAGCGATAAATTGGATGCATTTCTCGATGCTGTTCGAGATGTTGCTGAAATTGTTGAAGTTGCTCGTTCAGGTATTGTCGGCGTATCTCGCGGGGATAAAATTATGCGATGAAAAATCGCAAACTGCGGGGCAATATGCATACATTTATCAGGCTCTGCGATAAAGTAGGGCCTTTCTGGGGTCTATAAGGAGTTAATGTGAAACTGGATGAAATCGCCCGCCTTGCAGGTGTTTCACGCACAACGGCCAGTTATGTAATTAATGGTAAAGCCAAGCAATACCGTGTCAGTGATAAAACGGTAGAAAAAGTGATGGCAGTGGTTAGAGAGCATAATTACCATCCTAATGCTGTGGCAGCCGGTCTCCGTGCAGGACGTACCCGTTCTATTGGTTTGGTTATTCCAGATTTAGAAAATACCAGCTATACCCGTATTGCTAATTATTTGGAACGTCAGGCTCGTCAACGTGGCTATCAGTTATTGATAGCCTGTTCGGAAGACCAACCTGATAATGAAATGCGCTGTGTTGAACACCTGTTGCAACGTCAGGTGGATGCAATTATTGTTTCTACCGCATTACCGCCGGAGCATCCTTTTTATCAACGCTGGGCAAATCGTTCTTTGCCTATTATTGCTCTCGATCGGGCGCTTGAAAATGAACACTTTATCAGCGTAGTGGGTGATGATTTTGAAGATGCAAAGATGTTGGCGCAAGAATTTCGTCAATTTCCGGCTGAATCTGTGCTTTATCTCGGCGCATTACCTGAATTATCAGTCAGTTTCCTGCGTGAACAGGGGTTCCGTGAAGCATGGAAAGATGATCCTCGTAAAGTGATGTATCTTTACTCAAACAGCTATGAGCGTGATGCGGCTGCTGAAGTGTACTCCAAATGGTTAGAAACTCATCCAATGCCGCAAGCGTTGTTCACCACCTCTTTTGCCCTGTTGCAAGGGGTCATGGATGTTACCCTTAAACACAGCGGCCGTTTACCAAATCAATTGGTTATCGCGACTTTTGGTGATCATGAATTATTGGATTTCCTTGAATGTCCAGTGCTCTCTGTAGCGCAGCGTCATCGTGAAATTGCTGAACGGGTATTGGAACTGGTGTTAGCGAGTCTGGATGAAAAGCAGAAGCCAGGGCCAGGTATCACACGGATACATCGCGACTTATGTCGTCGAGGAAGCCTGAGTCGAAAAATATGATAAAAACCCCTCATTAATTTTCTGATGAGGGGTTTTGGTTGTCGGATTTGTCATAAAAGAAGTGTGTAAAGGCAACTTTCAAGCAATCCTTACGTTGGGTGTTTCAGCGCGAGCAAATAGCAATTTCGTTCATACATAAATTATTCAGTAGGAAGAAGCGCATGGAACAGCGCTTATTTGAGTTTGGGATTTGTCTATTTACCCCCGTTTTTTTACCCTCTTTTATATATTAAATTGATTTTAATAATATTTATCTTGTGGTTTTTTGCTGCTAGTTAGTTTGAGTGTTGAGTTCATCAAATAGAATGATAAACATTGCTGCACGGTGGTTAAATAGTAATGAAATGTAAATTATGTAAATAAATTAATCACACAACTATTTTTTTATTATTTTATCGTAAACATTTACTCTCCTTGTGCTTGTAAAATTATTCAGAATTATCATGGTGTTAATTATTATTGATATTGCTAAATTTAATAATTATGCCTCCCAACAGCCAAAATCCTGCCATCAAATATAGCTAAAGCGCATCGGCTCTGGCTTGACAAGGTTTTCGTCCCATCCGTAAACTCCTTATTGTGGGGATTAGTGGGATAAAGTGGTAATTCTTGATCACCAGGGGCGACCTGAGTATGTTTCGTGGAGCAACGCAGATTAATCTCGATAGTAAGGGGCGGCTCACCGTGCCTACCCGATACCGGGCTATGCTAAATGAGGAGTCGCAAGGGCAAATGGTTTGTACCATCGACCTTCATCAGCCGTGCCTGTTGCTCTATACATTATCTGAATGGGAAATTATTGAAGAAAAACTTTCTCGCTTATCCAGCATGAATCCGGCGGAGCGTCGGGTGCAACGTTTGCTTTTAGGTCATGCCAGTGAATGTCAGATGGATAGTGCAGGACGTCTTTTGCTAGCCGGTACATTGCGCCAGCATGCAGGGCTAGTCAAAGAGGTTATGCTGGTTGGTCAGTTTAACAAATTTGAACTGTGGGATGAGCAGGCTTGGTATCAACAGGTTAAGGATGACATTGCGGCTGAGCAATCCACACAGGAACCTTTATCAGTACGGCTACAGGAATTATCACTATAAATATGGCAAATAGTCATTTTAAACATACCAGCGTATTGCTGGATGAAGCAGTCAACGGACTGAATATTCGTGAAAATGGAATCTATATTGACGGCACGTTTGGTCGTGGTGGGCATTCACGTCTGATTTTGTCGCAATTGGGAACGGCAGGTCGTTTAATTGCAATTGATCGAGATCCGCAGGCGATTGAAGTGGCAAAAGCGATCACAGATCCGCGTTTTTCAATTGTACATGGGCCATTTTCTAAATTGGCTCACTATATAGAAAATGCCGGACTGATTGGCAAAATTGATGGTGTATTGCTGGATTTAGGTGTTTCTTCGCCTCAGTTGGATGATCCAGAACGCGGTTTTTCTTTTATGCGTGATGGGCCGCTAGATATGCGGATGGACCCGACTCGCGGGCAATCAGCGGCAGAATGGCTGATGTATGCAACAGCAGATGATATTGCCTGGGTATTGAAAACATTTGGTGAAGAGCGTTTCGCCAAACGTATTGCCAGAGCAATTGTGGCACGCAATCAGGAAGATCCCATTACCCGAACAAAAGCGCTAGCCGATTTAATTGCTCAGGCTAGCCCAGTAAAAGAGAAACATAAGCATCCAGCAACCAGGAGCTTCCAGGCGATTAGGATTTATATTAATAGTGAGCTGGAAGAGATTGAGCAGGCGCTGGAAGGGGCATTACAAGTGCTTGCGCCACAGGGGAGACTTTCAGTTATCAGTTTCCATTCGCTGGAAGATCGTATTGTTAAACGATTTATTCGTCAGAATAGTCGAGGGCCACAAGTACCGGCAGGATTGCCATTAACAGAAGAGCAACTGAAAGCGCAAGGTGGGCGTAGCTTGAAATCGATTGGCAAGATGAAACCTTCAGAGGAAGAAGTGGCTGATAATCCACGGGCTCGCAGTTCTGTTTTGCGTTTTGCTGAAAAAGTTAGTGAATAATGGCAGGTGAACGTCACGGATTAACCAGTATTATCGGCAACGATTTACTCAAGAATGCCAAAATACCGTTGATTCTTCTAGTCGCTGTATTGGTTTCGGCCATAGTCGTTGTAACCATTGCACATGAAACCCGCTTATTGACGGCTGAAAGAGAACATTTGGTCGTGGAACGAGATGCATTAGATATCGAGTGGCGCAATCTGATCCTCGAAGAAAATGCCTTAGGTGATCACAGTCGAGTTGAGCGGATAGCTGTTGAAAAAATGCATATGCAGCATGTTAATCCTGCTCAGGAAAACATTGTTGTTTCACAGTGAGTTAATTTAATTATTAAAAGGTAAGCGATGAAAGCAGCACGCTCCGTGAAATTAAAACGGCAAGAAGATAAAGCCAGTTTTGTTAGCTGGCGTTTTGCTTTGTTGTGCGGGGGGATTGCCGTGGCTTTAATTGGTTTATTGCTGAGGGTGACTTATTTGCAGGTCATTAACCCGGATCAACTGGTTAAAGAGGGTGATTTACGTTCTCTGCGCGTGCAATCAATCCCTACCGCTCGCGGTATGATCAGTGACCGTATGGGGCGGCCTCTGGCTGTCAGCGTTCCAGTCAATGCAGTTTGGGCAGATCCGAAAGAGGTATTTGAAAAAGGGGGAATTACGGATGATACCCGCTGGAAAGCTTTATCTGATGCCATTAATTTACCTCTTGAGCAACTTACCGACAAAGTTAGTGCTAATCCGAAAGGCCGTTTTGTTTATTTAGCGCGTCAGGTTAATCCATCGGTTGGCGATTACATTCATAAACTGAAATTGCCGGGGATTTATTTGCGTCAGGAATCCCGGCGTTATTATCCGGCAGGTCAAGTAACGGCACATATTATTGGCGTGACCAACGTTGATGGTCAGGGTATTGAAGGTATAGAAAAAAGTTTTGATCGTTGGCTGACGGGTCAACCGGGTGAACGAACTGTACGTAAAGATCGCTTTGGTCGTGTCATTGAAGATATCTCATCTGTTGATAGTCTGGCGGCCCACAATCTGGTATTGAGTATCGATGAACGCTTACAGGCGCTAGTTTACCGCGAATTAACCAATGCGGTGGCCTTTAACAAAGCAGAATCCGGTACAGCGGTATTGGTAGATGTTAATACCGGAGAAGTGCTGGCAATGGCAAACAGCCCGTCTTATAACCCAAATAATCTCGTCAATACACCAAAAGACGCGATGCGCAACCGTGCTATCACCGATATTTTCGAGCCAGGTTCCACTGTTAAGCCGATGGTGGTAATGGCTGCGTTGAATGATGGTATCATCAAAGAAAATACGGTTATTAATACCGTACCTTATAGGATAAGCGGTAAGGAAATTAGGGATGTATCCCGTTATCCAGAATTATCTATCACTGGTATTTTACAGAAATCGAGTAACGTCGGTGTCTCTAAGCTAGCGTTAGCCATGCCTGCAACAGAATTGGTGGATGTTTATTCACGTTTTGGGTTAGGAAAGGCGACCAATCTGGGGTTGGTTGGAGAAAGTAGTGGCTTATATCCAACAGGAAAACAACGGTGGTCAGATCTTGATAGAGCGACCTTTTCTTACGGTTATGGGCTGATGGTAACACCATTACAGTTAGCGCGGGTCTATGCAACGATTGGTAGCTTGGGTATTTATCGTCCTCTGTCAATTACCAAAGTTGATCCACCTGTGCCCGGCACAAGAGTATTTCCTGAGCCTATCATGCGAACAGTCGTTCATATGATGGAGAGTGTGGCTCTGCCTGGCGGTGGTGGAGTGCGGGCGGCGATAAAAGGTTATCGGATTGCAATCAAGACGGGTACAGCTAAGAAAGTCGGGCCGGATGGCAAATACGCTAATCGATATATCTCTTACGCCGCAGGTGTTGCCCCGGCAAGTAACCCAAGATTTGCACTGGTTGTGGTCATTAATGATCCACAGACAGGTAAGTATTACGGTGGTGTGGTTTCTGCGCCGGTATTTGGCGCCATTATGGGGGGCGTTCTACGCATCATGAATGTGGAGCCGGATGCTTTGGCGGCAGGTGATAAAAACGAATTTGTGATTAATAAGAAAGAGGATACAGGTGGCAGATCGTAATCTACGCGATTTACTCGCGCCGTTGGGTATTGACACCCCAGTGCGTGAGTTACGCGAAATGACATTGGACAGCCGTAAATCGTCTGCCGGAGATCTGTTTGTTGCTATTAAAGGGCACCAGACAGATGGTCGACACTACATTCCTCAAGCCATCGCACAAGGGGTTGCGGCGGTTATTGCAGAAGCCCAGGGCGAGGCTGATAACGGAACCGTACAAATTATGCATGGTATTCCGGTTGTTTATGTGAACGATTTGAATAATAAGTTGTCACAGTTAGCTGGTGAGTTTTATTGTCACCCTGGTGATAAATTGCACTTGATTGGTGTAACCGGAACCAATGGTAAAACAACCACTACTCAATTACTTGCGCAGTGGAGTCACGGGTTAGGGGAAACCAGTGCCGTGATGGGAACTGTTGGCAATGGTTTACTGGGGCATGTGGCGCCAAGTGAAAATACCACAGGCTCGGCTGTTGATATCCAACTGGATTTGCAACAACTTGTTCGGCAAGGGGCGACTTTTGCGGCAATGGAAGTCTCTTCTCATGGACTGGTTCAGGGGCGTGTGGTTGCGTTGCCGTTTGAGGCGGCAGTGTTTACCAATTTGAGCCGTGACCATCTTGATTATCACGGTGATATGGAACACTACGAAGCCGCTAAATGGCTGCTATTTTCCACTCATAATGTGAAGCAACAAATTATTAATGCTGATGATGAGATTGGATTGAAATGGTTATCCCATTTACCACAAGCGGTTGCTGTAACGATGGAAAACCGTCTGCCGGAAAATTGGCAGGGCCGTTGGTTGGCGGCGCGTGAAATAAAGTATCACGATAAAGGGGTATCTATCACCTTCGAGTCTAGCTGGGGTGGCGGTACAATTGATAGTTCTTTAATGGGGGCATTTAATGTCAGCAATCTGTTGTTGGCGCTTTCCACCCTATTAGCTCTGGATTATCCGTTGGAAAAACTGCTTGAAACAGCTTCTTGCCTGGAACCTGTCTGTGGACGAATGGAAGTATTCACTGCGCCGGGCAAACCCGTTGTCGTTGTTGATTATGCTCACACACCTGACGCGCTGGAAAAAGCTTTGATGGCTGCACGTTTGCATTGTCAAGGTAAGCTTTGGTGTGTTTTTGGCTGTGGTGGTGATCGTGATAAAGGTAAACGCCCATTGATGGGAGGCGTTGCGGAACAGTGGGCCGATTGTGTGATTGTGACTGATGATAATCCGCGCAATGAAGAACCACAGGCAATTGTTGCTGACATTCTGACGGGTTTTCTTGACCCGGGGAGAGCGATAGCGATTCATGGACGTGTTGAAGCGGTAACTAGCGCTATTATGCAGGCAAAAGCAGATGATGTTGTATTGATAGCGGGTAAAGGCCATGAAGATTATCAATTGGTCGGCCATCGTCGCTTGGATTATTCGGATCGGTTAACTGTTGCTCGGTTATTGGGGGTGATTGCATGATTTCCCTCACTTTGCAACAACTGGCACAAATCACGAATGGCGTATTGAATCAGGTGACTGAACAGCAGGCAGCAAATATTTGTATCAGTGATGTGACTACTGACAGCCGTCGGGCTGGCAATGGCAGCCTGTTTATTGCCTTGAAAGGTGAGCGCTTTGATGCGCATGATTTTTTTGCTGATGCAGTAAAAGCTGGTGCCGATGCTTTGCTTGTCAGCCGTGTGTTGGATGTTAACTTTCCACAGGTCGTGGTTAAAGATACGCGTTTAGCAATGGGTAAATTAGCGGGTTGGGTTCGCCAGCAGAGTAATGCGCGTGTTGTTGCGTTAACGGGGTCGTCCGGTAAAACATCGGTGAAAGAGATGACTGCGGCGATTTTGCGTCAGTGTGGCAACACGCTCTATACCGCGGGTAACCTGAATAATGATATCGGCGTACCGCTGACATTGTTCAGATTGACGGAACAACATGAGTTTGCTGTGGTTGAATTAGGTGCAAGCCATGTCGGTGAAATTGCCTATACCGTAGAAATGGTCCGGCCAGAAACGGCATTAGTCAATAACCTGTTTGCTGCGCACTTAGCGGATTTTGGTTCTCTTGCGAGTATTGCAAAAGCTAAGGGCGAGATTTTTACCGGCCTGCCAGAAAAAGGTACGGCGATTATCAATCTGGAAAGCAGTGACTGGACTCACTGGCAACAGGTTATTGGCGACAAAACAGTACAGCGTTTTTCCATGCAACAAGCATCAGATGCTGATTTTTACGCTACGGATATTCAGGTTAAACAACTGACGACAGATTTTTGTCTGCACACGCCTATTGGTAGTACAGAAATCAATTTGCCGTTGCCTGGGAAACACAATGTCGCTAATGCGTTAGCGGCAAGTGCGTTGGCAATCTCTGTTGGCGCGACTTTACGAGATATTCGTCTGGGCTTGTTGGAGCTGAAAGCGGTACCGGGGCGGTTGTTTCCAATCAATCTGGCAGAAGGAAAATTGCTGCTTGATGACACGTATAACGCCAATGTTGGTTCAATGACTGTTGCGGTCCAGGTGTTATCACAGATGCCGGGTTATCGAGTGCTGGTAGTCGGCGATATAGGAGCATTGGGTGAACAGTCAGAAGATTACCATCGTCAGATTGGTAAAACCGCAGCTTCTTGCGGTATCGATAGTGTGTTCAGTGTCGGCAAATTAAGTATTCATGTTAGTGAGGCAAGCGGTTGTGGTCAGCATTTTGCGGATAAAGCCGCATTGATCGCAACATTGGTTCCGCTATTACAACAACACAAGGTCATTTCAGTGTTAGTTAAAGGTTCGCGCAATACCACAATGGAAGATATTGTCCACGCATTACAGGAGAGCTTCACATGTTAGTTTGGCTGGCCGAATATTTGGTCAAATATCACACCGGCTTTAACGTCTTTTCTTACTTGACGTTTAGGGCTATCGTCAGCCTGCTGACTGCTTTGGCTATCGCATTGTGGATGGGGCCGCGCATGATAGCCTTCCTGCAAAAATTACAAATTGGGCAGGTTGTTCGCAACGATGGGCCGGAATCTCACTTTAGCAAACGTGGTACGCCGACAATGGGCGGTTTGCTGATCTTACTTTCAATTACGATTTCTACACTGTTGTGGGTGCGTTTGAATAACCCCTATGTTTGGTGCGTGCTGATTGTGCTGATTGGTTACGGCATTGTTGGTTTTGTGGATGATTACCGCAAAGTCGTGCGCAAAGATACTAAAGGGTTAATTGCCCGCTGGAAGTATTTTTGGCAGTCCGTCTTGGCATTAGGGGTGGCGTTTGCCATGTACAGCGTCGGTAAAGATACTCCTGCAACGCAATTGGTCGTGCCATTCTTTAAAGATGTGATGCCGCAACTGGGCGTACTTTACATTCTGTTGACCTACTTTGTGATTGTCGGAACCAGTAACGCAGTGAATCTGACGGACGGATTGGATGGTTTGGCAATTATGCCAACCGTTTTTGTCGCGGCGGGTTTTGCTTTGGTGGCATGGGCGACAGGTAACGTCAATTTTGCTAACTATCTGCATATCCCTTATCTGAGCCATGCTGGCGAACTGGTTATCGTCTGTACTGCGATTGTTGGCGCCGGGCTAGGCTTCTTGTGGTTCAACACTTATCCGGCGCAAGTTTTCATGGGTGATGTGGGTTCTTTGGCATTAGGTGGCGCATTGGGGACGATTGCTGTGTTGCTACGCCAGGAGTTTCTACTGGTGATTATGGGCGGTGTGTTTGTGGTAGAAACCCTGTCAGTTATTTTACAGGTGGGTTCTTTTAAACTGCGCGGGCAGCGTATTTTCCGTATGGCGCCTATTCACCATCACTATGAATTGAAAGGCTGGCCAGAACCGCGTGTTATTGTGCGTTTTTGGATTATTTCTCTGATGCTAGTGCTGATTGGCCTGGCAACATTGAAGGTGCGTTAATCATGGCAGATTATTTGGGTAAAAAAGTCGTCATTGTCGGGTTGGGGCTGACAGGTCTCTCCTGTGTTGACTTTTTTATGGCGCGAGGTGTGATCCCGCGAGTGATGGATACGCGTGCGGCGCCACCCGGCAAGGATAAGCTGCCCGATGGTGTTGATTGTCACAGTGGAAGCCTGAATACGGGTTGGTTGATGGATGCTGACTTGATTGTTGTAAGCCCAGGCGTTGCTTTGGCAACGGCGGAATTGCAGGTTGCGGCTAATGCAGGTATCGAAATTGTTGGCGATATCGAGTTGTTTTGCCGTGAAGCAACAGCTCCGATAGTCGCCATTACTGGCTCTAATGGTAAAAGTACCGTTACCAGTCTTGTCGGTGAAATGGCGAAAGCGGCTAATTGGCAGGTGGGGGTTGGCGGTAATATTGGCCTGCCTGCATTAGAATTGTTGGAGAAATCTTGTCAGCTTTATGTCTTAGAACTTTCCAGTTTCCAGTTGGAAACCACATATGGCCTGAACGCAACCGCTGCCGCTGTGCTTAATGTGACTGAGGATCATATGGATCGTTATCCTCAGGGGGTATCTCAGTACCGAGCGGCTAAATTGAGGATTTATCGTCAGGCGAAGAGATGCATTGTGAATGCTCAAGATCCCCTGACACTGCCTGAAACGGGTATGGACAGCCGTTGTGTCAGCTTTGGTGTCGATTGTGGCGACTACCAACTTGATAGTGAAAATGCCTATTTGAAAGTTCACAACCAATCACTGCTGGCGACAAATGAAATTAAGCTGACTGGACGACATAACTACGTCAATGGGTTGGTTGCATTGGCTTTAGCTGATGCGGTTGGTATTCCTCGTGAAGCCAGTTTGGCGACATTGACGGTTTATCCAGGGCTTGACCATCGTTTCCAACTTGTTCATCTGAACAACGGGGTGCGTTGGATTAACGATTCTAAAGCGACCAATGTTGGCAGTACGGTGGCGGCGCTCGATGGTCTGAACCCGGAGGGTACGCTGTATTTACTGTTAGGTGGTGATGGTAAGTCAGCAGACTTTTCTCCGCTCAAGCCTCTCCTTTGTGGGGATAAAATTCGGCTTTATTGCTTTGGTCGGGATGGGAAACGACTGGCGCAACTACACCCGGAAATAGCGACATTAACTGAAACTATGGAGCAGGCGATGCGTGATATTGCTCCGCGGCTGGTGGCGGGTGACATGGTGCTGTTATCTCCTGCTTGTGCAAGTCTTGATCAGTTCCGTAATTTTGAACAGCGTGGTCATGAGTTTACCCGTTTGGCAGAGGAGTTGGGCTGATGTCTATTCCGGGATTCAGTAGATTAAAAGACTGGGTTGTTGGTGGCCGTGAAACTGATGCCGCCAATATGGTGTTGTATGATCGCACACTGGTTTGGCTGACACTCGGATTGGGAATTATCGGCTTTGTTATGGTGACATCAGCATCGATGCCGGTTGGGCAGCGTCTTGCAGAAGATCCGTTTCTGTTTGCTAAGCGTGATGCGACTTATCTCTTGCTGGCTTTCGGGTTGTCATTGATCACACTGCGTATCCCGATGGTTTTTTGGCAACGTTATAGCAATCTGATGCTGCTTATTTCCGTTATTTTGTTGCTGGTTGTTCTGGTAGTGGGAAATTCAGTCAATGGAGCATCGCGTTGGATTGCCATTGGGCCTTTGAGAATTCAACCGGCTGAGTTATCGAAACTTTCTCTATTTTGCTATCTCGCCAGTTATTTGGTGCGCAAAGTAGAGGAAGTGCGGAATAACTTTTGGGGATTTTGTAAGCCAATGGGCGTGATGGTCGTGTTAGCGGTGTTGCTTCTGGCTCAACCTGACTTGGGAACGGTGGTTGTACTGTTTGTAACAACGTTGGCGATGCTATTTCTGGCCGGGGCGAAGTTATGGCAGTTTCTCGCGATTATTGGCTCAGGGGTATTCGCGGTGGTTCTGTTAATCATTGCTGAACCTTACCGTATACGCCGTGTAACTTCCTTTCTGGACCCTTGGGAAGATCCATACGGCAAAGGTTATCAATTAACGCAGTCTTTGATGGCTTTTGGCCGTGGCGAATTTTTAGGGCAAGGACTGGGAAATTCAGTACAGAAACTGGAATACCTGCCGGAAGCGCATACTGACTTTATTTTCTCTGTTTTGGCAGAAGAATTAGGTTACGTAGGTGTGGTTTTGGTGTTGTTAATGATATTCTTCGTCGCTTTTCGCGCAATGACGATAGGTCGTCGCGCATTACAGATGGATCAGCGTTTTTCGGGTTTTCTAGCTTGTTCGGTGGGTATTTGGTTTAGTTTCCAGGCTCTGGTTAACGTTGGGGCCGCCGCAGGTATGTTACCGACTAAAGGGTTGACTTTGCCTTTGATTAGTTACGGTGGTTCAAGTTTGCTGATTATGTCTACAGCTATCGTATTGCTATTAAGAATTGATTTTGAAACACGCTTGGCAAAAGCTCAGGCGTTTGTAAGGAGTCCCCGATGAGTGATAAAACCCGGCGTTTGATGGTGATGGCAGGTGGAACCGGAGGACATGTCTTTCCAGGGCTGGCTGTAGCTCATCATTTAAAAGACCAGGGCTGGGACGTTCTCTGGTTGGGAACCGCGGATCGGATGGAAGCCGATTTAGTACCGAAACATGGCATTGACATTGAATTTATTCAGATTTCTGGTCTGCGAGGTAAAGGGATCAAAGCATTGCTAGCTGCCCCGGTCCGAATTTTCAAAGCAATCCGTCAGGCAAAGGCGATTCTACGTCGCTATCAGCCAGATGTCGTGCTTGGCATGGGGGGATATGTTTCTGGTCCCGGCGGTATTGCTGCGTGGATGTGTGGTGTTCCGGTTGTGTTGCATGAACAGAATGGTATTGCCGGGCTGACAAACCGGTGGTTGGCTAAAATTGCTACGACCGTTTTACAAGCATTTCCCGGTGCATTTCCAAAAGCCCCCGTTGTGGGCAACCCTGTTCGCGAAGATGTGTTGGCACTGCCTGTACCTAAACAACGTTTGGCAGGGCGTGAAGGTCCGATTCGGGTTCTGGTTGTTGGTGGCAGTCAGGGGGCGAGAATTCTTAACCAGGCAATGCCTGAAATTGCCGCCGGTATGGGTGATAAAATTACTCTTTGGCATCAGACAGGCAAAGGGGCTAAAGAAAGTGTTCAGCATGCCTATAACAATTCAGTTAAATGCGAACATAAGATTACTGAATTTATTGACGATATGGCACAAGCTTATGCCTGGGCTGATGTGGTGATTTGTCGCTCTGGCGCGTTGACGGTTAGTGAAGTGTCTGCTGCGGGATTACCTGGGATTTTTGTGCCATTTCAGCATAAAGATCGTCAGCAATACTGGAATGCGCTACCTCTAGAAAAGGTTGGTGCGGCAAAAATACTGGAGCAACCACAATTTACGGTTGATGCAGTAATCGAATTATTAACTCAGTGGCAACGGCCACAATTGTTGGAAATGGCGGAAAAAGCCCGTTCAGCAGCAATTGTTGATGCAACTGAGCGAGTATCGGCGGCATTAATCGATGCGGCAAAAAAATGATTTAGACCGCCTTAAAAGGGGCGGTGAAGCAAACATACATAGTGAAGAAGAAAACGTGAATACACAACAACTGGCGAAATTAAGAGCTTTCGTGCCTGAGATGAGAAAAGTCAGGCACATCCACTTTGTTGGCATTGGTGGTGCTGGCATGGGGGGGATCGCCGAAGTGTTGGCTAATGAAGGTTATCAGATTAGTGGATCTGATTTGGCGCCAAACCCGGTAACTCGGCAACTGACTAAGTTGGGCGCTCAGATTTATTTTAACCATCGCCCTGAAAATATACTGGACGCCAGTGTGGTTGTGGCTTCAAGCGCAATTCAGGCGGATAACCCGGAAATTGTTGCGGCTCGTGAGGCCCGAATTCCGGTTATTCGCAGAGCGGAGATGTTGGCGGAACTCATGCGCTATCGTCATGGTATTGCTATTGCCGGGACTCACGGTAAAACAACCACAACGGCGATGATTTCTAGCATCTATGCACAGGCTGGCTTAGATCCCACTTTTGTGAATGGTGGTTTGGTTAAAGCCGCGGGAACACATGCTCGTCTTGGCAGTAGCCGTTATTTAATTGCGGAAGCTGACGAAAGTGATGCCTCCTTCTTGCATTTGCAGCCGATGGTGGCGGTCATTACGAATATCGAAGCAGACCATATGGATACCTATCATGGTGACTTCGAAAACCTGAAACAGACGTTTATTAACTTCTTGCACAACTTACCGTTCTATGGGCGTGCAGTTATGTGCATTGATGATCCGGTTGTCAAAGAGTTAATTCCTCGTGTGGGGCGCTATATCACGACGTATGGTTTTAGTGAAGAAGCAGATGTGCGTATTACCCATTATGAGCAAAAAGGCGCTCAGGGATATTTTACTGTCAGTCGCCAAGATATGGCGGATCTGAAAGTCGTATTGAATGCGCCTGGTCGTCATAATGCGCTGAATGCCGCGGCGGCAGTGGCTGTTGCGACTGAAGAAGGGATTTCTGGCAGTGATATTTTGGCTGCGTTGGCAGGTTTTCAGGGAACTGGGCGCCGTTTTGATTTTTTGGGCGATTTTTCTCTGGAACGTGTTAACGGCAAAGATGGCAGTGCAATGTTGGTTGATGATTATGGCCACCATCCAACGGAAGTGGATGCAACCATTAAAGCCGCCCGTGCTGGCTGGCCGGATAAACGTATTGTGATGATATTCCAACCTCATCGTTATACCCGAACCCGTGATTTGTACGATGACTTTGCCAATGTATTGAATCAGGTAGATGTATTGCTGATGTTGGACGTTTACTCTGCGGGTGAAGCGGTTATTCCAGGGGCAGATAGTCGTTCGTTGTGCCGTACTATCCGTAGCCGCGGTAAGTTAGATCCGATTTTGGTATCTGATCCGGCAAAGGTGACCGCTGCATTGGCACAGGTGCTGGATGGTAATGATTTAATTCTGGTTCAAGGGGCCGGCAATATAGGCAAAATAGCGCGTAATCTGGCTGAAACAAAATTACAGCCATCTTTGAATGAGGAAAAACACAATGGCTGAGAAAGTCGCGGTACTGTTGGGGGGAACTTCCGCTGAACGTGAAGTTTCGCTGTTATCGGGGCAAGCCGTGTTGGCTGGATTGAGAGAAGCAGGTATTGATGCTCATCCAGTTGATACAAAAGATTTTCCTGTGACTCAACTTAAAGAGGCCGGATTTGAGAAAGTCTTTATCGCGCTTCATGGGCGCGGTGGGGAAGATGGTACTTTGCAAGGTGTATTAGAATTTTTGCAGTTACCCTATACCGGTAGTGGCGTGATGGCCTCTGCATTGTCAATGGACAAATTGCGCACAAAACAGTTATGGCAAGGGATTGGATTGACTGTTTCGCCATATGTTTCAATGAATTCTCAGCAATTTGAACGATTGACGGATTTTCAACTCCAAGAATATGTAGCAGATTTAGGTCTGCCATTAATTGTTAAGCCAAGTCTGGAAGGTTCCAGTGTTGGTATGACTAAGGTTAATGAGATTTCGGAGTTGCGTGGCGCATTAGAGGCAGCGTTTCGTTATGACGTTGATTTACTGATAGAAAAGTGGTTGTACGGCCCGGAATACACGGTAGCTATCCTTGGCGATGCAGCTTTACCTTCTATTCGTATTCAACCCGCTGCTGTTTTTTATGATTATGATGCAAAATATCTGTCTGAAGAAACACAGTATTTTTGTCCAAGCGGCTTAAGTGATGAAAAAGAGCAGCAATTGGTGGAAATGGCGCTGAAAGCTTATCAATCAGTAGGATGTAGTGGTTGGGGACGGGTAGATATCATGATGGATAGTGATGGTGGTTTTTATCTGTTGGAGGTGAATACATCGCCAGGGATGACCAGCCACAGCTTGGTGCCGATGGCTGCGCGTCAGGCTGGATTAAGTTTTTCACAGTTGGTGGCAAAGATTTTGGAGTTGGCTGATTGATATGTCTCAAGCGGCCCTGAAAGTAAGGGGACGGGATAATGAAAATAGCAGTTCTCGTCCTAGTAACGGCTCTTACCTGGCAGGGCTTATCTTCTTCCTGATGGTAATTGGGACCATTATTTGGGGAGGTTGGGCCGTCCTTAACTGGATGAAAGATGCGAACAGATTGCCTATTTCAAAATTGGTGGTAACGGGTGAGCGTCACTACACTACCAACGATGATATCCGGCAGGCAATTTTGTCATTAGGGCAACCGGGAACTTTCATGACGCAGGATGTGAATATCATTCAGCAACAAATTGAACGGATGCCGTGGATAAGGCAAGTCACTGTTCGTAAACAGTGGCCTGATGAACTGAGAATTCATCTGGTAGAATATGTCCCTTATGTGCGCTGGAATGATACGCAGATGCTGGACGCCGAAGGTCAGGTATTCAGCATTCCGGCTGAATGGGAAGTTAAAGGGTATTTCCCGATGCTTTATGGCCCACAAGGCAATGAAAAAGAAGTACTTGATGGTTACCGAGCTATGGCTAAACTTCTCGCTGCCAATAAACTGAAATTAAAAGCGGCGGCAATGACGGCGCGTCGTTCTTGGCAACTGACGCTGGATAATGGTGTCCAGCTAAAGCTGGGAAGAATGGATACAACAGGCCGTATTAAACGTTTTATCGAGCTTTATCCGCTGTTACAGCAGAACACAGAGAAAAGGGTAGATTACGTGGATTTGCGTTATGACAGTGGCGCAGCGGTAGGTTGGGCGCCTTTACCTATTGGTGATCCTAATGCTCCGGCCAAAGGGCAATAAACAATTACTGGCAATAATTATATGAGGCAGGCAGAACAACGATGATCAAATCGACGGACAGAAAATTAGTAGTTGGCCTAGAAATTGGCACAGCAAAGGTATCTGCCCTTGTTGGTGAAATTCTGCCCGATGGTATGGTTAATATTATCGGGGTGGGAAGCTGTCCATCCCGCGGTATGGATAAAGGCGGTGTAAACGACCTGGAGTCGGTTGTTAAATGTGTACAGCGGGCTATCGATCAGGCTGAATTGATGGCAGATTGTCAAATTTCCTCTGTTTATCTGGCGTTATCTGGAAAACATATTAGTTGTCAGAATGAAATCGGGATGGTTCCTATTTCCGAAGAGGAGGTTACTCAGGAAGATGTAGACAATGTTGTTCATACTGCCAAATCAGTTCGTGTGCGTGATGAATACCGAATACTGCATGTTATTCCGCAAGAATATGCCATCGATTATCAGGAAGGCATTAAAAATCCGGTGGGACTTTCCGGTGTGCGTATGCAGGCGAAAGTTCACTTGATTACCTGTCATAATGACATGGCGAAAAATATTGCAAAAGCCGTTGAGCGCTGTGGTTTGAAAGTCGACCAGCTTATTTTTTCCGGGTTGGCCGCCAGCTATGCTGTTTTGACCGAAGACGAGCGTGAATTGGGCGTTTGCGTGGTAGATATCGGCGGCGGGACGATGGATATTGCGGTGTATACCGGCGGAGCGCTGCGTCATACCAAAGTTATCCCTTATGCCGGCAACGTTGTCACCAGTGATATTGCTTATGCCTTTGGTACGCCGCCAAGCGATGCAGAAACGATAAAAGTACGCCACGGTTGCGCACTAGGTTCGTTAGTCAGCAAAGATGAAAGTGTGGAAGTGCCAAGTGTCGGGGGACGTCCACCACGTAGCTTACAGCGTCAGACGTTGGCTGAGGTCATTGAGCCGCGTTACATCGAATTACTGAATTTAGTGAATGATGAAATCTTGCGATTGCAGGAACAGTTACGCCAGCAGGGGGTTAAACACCATCTGGCTGCGGGTATTGTCTTGACTGGTGGTGGCGCTCAGATTGATGGCTTGGCTGAATGTGCCCAGCGTGTGTTCCACGCTCAGGTGCGTATTGGTCAACCTCTTAATATTACTGGTCTGACGGACTATGCGCAGCAACCCTATTATTCAACAGCGGTAGGGTTGCTGCATTACGGGAAAGCCTCTCATCTTAATGGTGATGCGGATATTGAAAAACATGCTTCAGTGAGTCGCTGGTTTAAGAGAGTCAGTAGCTGGCTGAAAAAAGAGTTTTAATTTTATACAGAGGCTGCGTTTTCTTTAGCCTCGATATAAAGGCACAAAGCGGAGAGAAACTATATGTTTGAACCAATAGAATTAACCAATGACGCGGTGATTAAGGTCATCGGCGTCGGCGGTGGCGGCGGTAACGCTGTTGAGCACATGGTGCGTGAACGCATCGAAGGTGTTGAATTCTTTGCAGTGAACACGGATGCTCAGGCATTGCGTAAAACGGCTGTCGGCCAGACTATCCAGATTGGTAATGGTATTACTAAAGGTTTGGGCGCTGGGGCAAACCCGGAAGTTGGTCGTACTGCTGCTCAAGAAGATCGGGATGCATTGCGCACCGCGCTTGATGGCGCGGATATGGTATTTATCGCTGCCGGTATGGGTGGTGGTACTGGTACTGGCGCAGCGCCTGTGGTAGCTGAAATTGCAAAAGAGCTTGGAATTCTGACAGTTGCTGTGGTGACTAAGCCTTTCAATTTCGAAGGTAAGAAACGTATGGCGTTTGCCGAGCAAGGGATCACTGAATTGTCCAAGCATGTCGATTCATTGATTACTATCCCTAACGACAAACTGCTGAAAGTGCTTGGTCGTGGCATTTCATTACTGGATGCTTTCGGCGCAGCTAATGACGTTTTGAAAGGTGCGGTTCAGGGTATCGCTGAACTGATCACGCGTCCAGGTCTGATGAATGTTGACTTTGCTGACGTGCGTACCGTGATGTCCGAAATGGGTTACGCTATGATGGGTTCTGGTATCGCACAGGGTGAAGATCGTGCAGAAGAGGCCGCTGAGATGGCGATTTCCAGTCCATTGCTGGAAGATATCGACTTGTCAGGCGCTCGTGGTGTTCTGGTTAACATTACTGCTGGCTTTGATCTGCGTTTGGATGAGTTCGAAACAGTGGGTAACACGATCCGCGCATTTGCATCTGATAATGCAACCGTCGTGATCGGTACCTCTCTGGACCCAGACATGAACGATGAGTTGCGTGTGACTGTGGTTGCCACCGGTATTGGTATGGATAAACGTCCTGAAATTACGTTGGTTACCAATAAGTCTTCTCAGTCAAGTGTAATGGAACACCGTCATCAGCACATGTCTGGCGGTATGTCTTCATTGTCTGAAGAAAATAAACCAGCGGCAAAAGTGGTGAATGACCAGAGCGTACAAACTAGCAAGGAGCCAGATTATTTGGATATTCCTGCATTTTTACGTAAACAGGCCGATTAATAGCTAAAAAATTGGATTCTCCGCTTTTTGTGCTAAACTCCCCCGCCAACCATAGTGTATAGTGGTTGGCAGGATGGATAACATTGCGAGATAAAACGATGATCAAACAAAGGACACTTAAACGTATTGTTCAGGCGACTGGCGTCGGTTTACACACCGGTAAAAAAGTCACGCTAACAATGCGCCCAGCACCGGCTAATACCGGGGTCATCTATCGCCGCACTGACTTGAATCCACCGGTTGATTTTCCGGCAGATGCAAAATCCGTGCGTGATACTATGCTCTGTACTTGCCTGGTAAATGAGCATGACGTGCGAATCTCAACGGTTGAGCACCTGAATGCAGCGCTTGCGGGGTTAGGTATCGATAATATTATTATCGACGTTGACGCGCCAGAAATTCCTATTATGGATGGTAGCGCCAGCCCGTTTGTTTTCCTGCTGCTGGATGCGGGCATTGAAGAGCTGAACGTAGCGAAAAAATTCCTGCGTATTAAGGAAACTGTACGTGTGGAGGAGGGTGATAAGTGGGCGGAGATGACACCTTATAATGGTTTCAGTCTGGATTTCACTATTGATTTCAATCACCCTGCGATTGATTCAAGTTCTCAACGTTACTGTATGGATTTCTCGGCAGAAGCGTTTGTTCGTCAAATCAGTCGTGCACGTACATTTGGCTTTATGCGTGATATTGAATACTTACAATCTAAAGGCTTATGTTTAGGCGGCAGCTTTGATTGTGCGATTGTTGTTGATGACTATCGTGTACTGAATGAAGATGGCTTGCGTTTTGAAGACGAATTTGTCCGTCATAAAATGCTGGATGCAATTGGTGATCTGTTTATGTGTGGCTATAACATCATTGGCGCGTTTACTGCGTTCAAATCGGGTCATGCGTTGAACAATAAGCTATTGCAGGCAGTTCTGGCGCAAGAAAGTGCATGGGAACTGATCACTTTCGAAGATGAAGCTGAAATGCCGTTGGCTTTTCGTGCTCCATCAACTGTAATGGCGTAACTCTCTCGTGTGCTGAGAATAATTCAATGATATATCAGTGAGTTATGTTATCAGTGATTTTGTTCTCGCTGATGTTTTTTACTCAGCGTTAGCGCTTATTTTTTAGCTGTGCTGGCACTCTCTCCGGCCAGTGCAGCTAATCGCTCTAATTTTTCCTTCAACTTTTTTGGGCTGCGGTTTGCTAGCACTATTAATTCTTTCGCACTCTCTTGACTTAACTGACGTATCGGTAACGTTTTGTGATCATCGCTTATCGTTTTTGCGAAGCTCTGCGCACTATTGCCATGCTTAATCATAAGTGATGGGTTAATCCTGATGTCGATAGATGACAATGATGGTAGAATTTCGCTTCTTAGTGTAGAGAGCAGTGTTGGCAGCTCGTAACGTAATCTGGTCATCCAACTGGCGTTTCCTGCTTCCAGTACCAGAATTTGTTTGCGATAATTAGCGACCCGACACCACGGATGTAATTGTGCGGGAAGCAAGCTGATAACGGCACGGTTGAGTTTTAACAAAGCGACGGTACGTTGCTGGATAACATGAAGCGGGCTTTTCTCAACGGCAGCGACGTCTTCAAAAAGAACATCTAATGATTGTGGGCGGCTATCGCGCATAATAACAGTAGCTCCGGTATGATGAAGGATTAATGGGTATTCTAAATCTTTGGCGACAATTTGGCAGACGTTATTTCTGGTCACATCTGTTATTAGGGGTGGTTGCGGCAAGTATTGGCGTTCCTACCATTTTAGCGGGTGCTGCCGATAATATTTCACAAGCTAATACCTCCCCTAGCCAGAGTTGGCAAAATCAGGCTTTATCAGCTTTTGATAACCTATTCTCATTGCAGAATGTTCAACATCAGCCTGCCAATGGCGTTAATTACTGGCAACAACATGCGGTACGCAATGTGATCAGGCAGCTTTCTTTTGTTTTTTCTGTTTCTCAACCTATGAACGATGAAACAACAAAACAAAGTATCCGGTTAAGTTCTTCCAGTATTCAGCAGCTTGTACTAGAAACTCTGAATGCACTATTAACTCAGAAACCTAAGCCGCCTGAACCAGTTTCAGATATACCATTCCTGAATATTGCATCACAATCTTCTTATACTCCAACGTTTTGGATTGCTAAAGCCCAAGGTATCCGTGCAGGTCCTACTGCTTATCTCTGAATCTTCGTTTTTTTACAAATTCCGAAATAATAAATAACTATTTGTTGGCTGCGAGATAACGGCCTTATCTGAGATGTAATTAACTATGCTGATTAAATTATTAACAAAGGTTTTTGGTAGTCGTAATGACCGTACACTGCGTCGTATGCGTAAAGTTGTTGATGTGATCAACCGCATGGAGCCAGAGTTTGAAAAATTGTCTGATGATGAATTGAAGGGTAAAACAGCCGAATTTCGTGCCCGTTTAGCAAAAGGGGAGTCGCTGGAAAATTTGTTGCCTGAAGCATTTGCAACAGTACGTGAAGCGAGTAAGCGCGTGTTTGCTATGCGTCATTTCGACGTTCAGTTATTGGGGGGGATGGTTCTGAATGAACGTTGTATTGCTGAGATGCGTACTGGTGAAGGTAAAACACTAACAGCGACTTTGCCTGCTTATTTGAATGCATTAACAGGGCGTGGTGTTCACGTAGTCACAGTAAATGATTATCTGGCACAGCGCGACGCTGAAAATAACCGCCCACTGTTTGAATTTTTGGGGTTGAGCGTTGGTATTAACCTGCCAGGTATGCCGGCACCTGTTAAACGCCAGGCATATGCGGCGGATATTACCTATGGTACTAACAACGAATATGGCTTTGATTATCTTCGTGACAACATGGCGTTTAGTCCGGAAGAGCGTGTGCAGCGCAAACTACATTATGCGCTAGTGGATGAAGTTGACTCCATTCTGATTGACGAAGCGCGGACGCCATTGATTATCTCTGGCCCCGCGGAAGATAGCTCTGAACTTTATATCAAAGTCAATAAGTTGATCCCTAAATTGATTCGTCAGGAAAAAGATGATTCAGAGACTTTCCAGGGAGAAGGTCACTTTTCTGTCGACGAAAAGTCCCGTCAGGTTAACTTGACGGAACGCGGTTTGGTTTTGATTGAACAATTATTGGCGGAAGCTAAATTGATGGAAGAAGGTGAATCCCTATATTCACCAACCAATATTATGCTAATGCACCATGTTACGGCTGCGTTACGTGCCCATGCGTTGTTTACCCGCGATGTTGACTATATCGTGAAAGAGGGGGAAGTCATTATTGTTGATGAACATACTGGCCGTACCATGCAGGGGCGTCGTTGGTCTGATGGATTGCATCAGGCTGTTGAAGCTAAAGAAGGTGTAGAAATTCAGAATGAGAACCAAACCCTGGCTTCTATCACTTTCCAAAACTACTTCCGGTTGTATGAAAAACTGGCGGGTATGACCGGTACAGCCGATACAGAAGCATTTGAGTTTAGCTCTATTTATAAGCTCGATACCATCGTGGTGCCGACAAACCGCCCAATGATCCGTGATGATTTGCCGGATCTGGTTTATATGACCGAAGCTGAAAAAATTGAAGCTATCATTGAAGATATCCGCGAACGTACCGGTAAAGGGCAGCCTGTATTAGTGGGGACTATTTCTATTGAAAAGTCTGAACTGGTTTCTCATGAACTGACTAAAGCGGGTATCAAGCACAACGTACTTAACGCCAAGTTTCATGCAATGGAAGCGGATATTATTGCTCAGGCTGGTCAAGTGGGCGCGGTAACCATTGCGACTAACATGGCTGGTCGTGGTACGGATATTATGCTAGGCGGTAGTTGGCAGGCAGAAATTGCTAAACTGACAGAGCCAACAGAAGCTCAGATTGAAGAGATTAAAGCCGCATGGCAGGAACGCCATGATATGGTTCTGGCCGCAGGCGGTTTGCATATTATCGGTACGGAACGTCATGAATCTCGTCGTATTGATAATCAGTTACGTGGGCGTTCCGGTCGTCAAGGGGATGCGGGATCGTCCCGTTTCTATTTATCAATGGAAGATTCACTGATGCGTATTTTCGCCTCTGATCGTGTCACCGGCATGATGCGTAAACTGGGTATGAAACCCGGTGAGGCAATTGAACATCCGTGGGTAACCAAAGCCATTGCCAATGCTCAACGTAAAGTGGAGAGCCGTAACTTCGATATACGTAAGCAATTGTTAGAGTACGATGATGTTGCTAACGATCAGCGTCGTGCTATTTATGCTCAACGTAACGATTTGCTGGATGTGAGTGATGTTAGTGAAACCATTAGCAGCATTCGTGAAGATGTATTTAAAGCAACCATTGATGCTTATATTCCCCCTCAATCTCTGGAAGAGATGTGGGATGTGGAAGGTTTGCAGCAACGTTTAATGACTGATTTCGATTTAGAGCTGCCGATCAAAGAGTGGTTGGATAAAGAGCCTGAACTACATGAAGAGACGTTGCGTGAGCGTATCCTTGAACAGGCTGTTGAAGTCTATAAACGTAAAGAAGAGATTGTTGGCATTGAAATGATGCGTAACTTCGAAAAAGGTATCATGCTGCAGACTCTGGATATGTTGTGGAAAGAGCATCTGGCAGCAATGGATTACCTACGTCAGGGTATCCATTTACGTGGTTATGCTCAGAAAGATCCAAAACAGGAATATAAACGTGAATCTTTCGCTATGTTTGCAAACATGCTGGAATCGCTGAAATATGAAGTGATTAGTACATTGAGCAAAGTTCAAGTGAGATTGCCGGAAGAAGTAGAGGCATTGGAGCAACAGCGCCGGGCGGAAGCTGAACGTTTGGCAAGGCAGCAGCAATTAAGCCATGAAGTTGAAAAAGGCGCATTGATGTCTACAACAGAAGCACAGATTGCCAGCGGCGCTCGTAAAGTAGGCCGTAATGATCCTTGTCCTTGTGGATCGGGTAAAAAATATAAACATTGCCACGGGCGCTTGCAGTAATGATGAAAAGGCGGGAAACCGCCTTTTTGCTGTTAGGTTTAAGCGAATAACGTTGGATGTAGCATTTGGTTATTGGTCGTTGATCAATTAAAACGAATATATAGATGAAGAAGTAAGAGTAATATGGAAAAGAAACACCTGCATATAGCCGCTGGGATCATTAGAAATACGCAACATGAAATTTTTATTACTCAGCGTCATGCTGATGCCCATATGGGTGGTTTCTGGGAATTCCCTGGCGGGAAAGTTGAGAAACAGGAAACCCCTGAACAGGCTTTAGTACGTGAGTTACAGGAAGAAATTGGTATTATTGTTACTCATTATGAGCTGGTAAAAACGGTTGAACATGATTTTCCTGACAGGTTGATTACCCTGTATTTCTTCTTGGTGGATGGATGGGAAAATGAACCTTTCGGTAAAGAAGGCCAACTTTCTCGGTGGGTATTACAGAAAGATTTAATTGCTGATGAATTTCCGCCAGCTAATCGCAGTATTGTTGCATTACTGACCGCTTGAATTGTTAATAGCCGCATTATAATAACGCGGCTATTTGTTATTGCTCAGGTTGTTCACTCCAATCATCGCTATCGGAGTTTTCACTTTGGCTTGGTATCCGTTTCTCTTCATTTGCCCATCCGCCTAAGTCAATTAATTGACAGCGCTTACTGCAAAATGGACGATATGGGCTTATTTCTCCCCAAACCACGGTTTTACCGCATGTTGGACATTCAATCGTTAATAACTCAGACATAATAACTTTCCTAATAATTGGTTCGTAATATTAGCAACGTGCTAATTCAAATGGTAAATGGGCAGGCACGAAGCCTTTTTCATTATCCAATGGTAAAAAACGGATAGCAAACCGGGTCTTATGACCGGAAATTTGAGGAAACAGTAAAGGTTTTAATGGCAAGCGTAACCTCAGTAAATCTGCGCCTTCTGCCGTATTCTGATGAAAACCGTTTTTACTGATTTCTGAACGAAAAATAGCGGATTGGCGGATGAGTTCTAAAATACTTTCTAGTGCTTGTTGGAGAGGTAGCAAACTATCAATCCAGAATGCGACCATTTTATCCCTTTCTGATTGCGGTAAATGAAGCCATAGATGCAGAGTGGGTAGATCAAAACCACAACAACCACTTGGAATACTGAGACGTTGGCGCACCATACTGATAATTTTATCTTCTTTCAGGGATTGTCCCAGCCGTGGTGCTTTACTTAATGCGATAGCTCGCTCTTTCAATTTCAATCTGAAACTATTGACGATATTAATATCAACATCGGGTATTTCAGCCCATTGCTTTAACTTTGCCTGTTGGCGTTCTAGTTCTTTTAGCAACTCTGAACGTACTTCCCCTCGTTCTAGCACTTCAAGTAACTCAGTCACTGTGCGGAAGAAGGCGAGGCTGCTTGCTAGTGAGTCTAAATGGCGTTGACTGGTGAGTTGTTGCAGAGAAGATTCAATTCTCAACCATGCCCGCATTTTTTCATTCAGTGGGTGTTCAAAAATGATTGTAGAAGTTGTGTCACTCATCATGATTATCCTGCCTGGCTGATCTAGCTAACCTTAAATATTGTTGATGTAGTTCGGCAACACGAGGAGCAATTGCCTGTACATTATCATGATTTGAGATAATGTCATCGGCATAAGCCAGCCTCTCGCTACGGGATGTTTGGGCAGCCAAAATATTTTCAACCTGTTGGTTGCTAATACCATCACGAGTGGCTACCCGGCTGATTTGTAATTCAGGTGAAACGTCAACGACTAGAATCCGATCCGCCAGATGCCCTAAATTATTTTCGACTAATAATGGAACAACCCAAATAACATAAGGTGCAGTTATCTGTTTCAATTGCCGTTGGGTTTCTTGATGTATTAAAGGGTGAAGAAGTTGATTAACCCACTGTTTCTCTTGTTTGTTGGTGAATATTTTCTGGCGTAACAGTGCTCGGTTAAGGCTGCCATCGGGTGTCAATATGTCATGACCAAAGTGTTCTGTGATGGCTTGTAGAGCCGACGTTCCAGGAGCAACGACTTCTCTGGCAATAATATCTGCATCAACAAGAGGAACGCCAAGAGCTGCAAAAGCATTGGCGATAGTGGTTTTACCGCTGCCAATCCCACCTGTGAGTGCAATAATATAAGTCATCCTATCCCTTAATATTACTTGATACTATTTCGGGATTGTAACCGAAAGGGGGCAGATGACCTAGAGACAAAGCGATGGAATCGTTTTTACTTTAGGTGAGTATCGTACCTAGCTGAAAAATGGGTAAATACATTGCGAGCAATAGTGTACCGACAATAATTGCTATTATGACTATAAGTATTGGTTCTAATAACTGGGTCATATTATCAGAAATTTCCAATGCTTGTTGTTGGTACCAGTTAGCGAGATTTCCCAATAATAGTTCCAGATTGCCAGATTCTTCGCCAACACTGACAAACTGTTGACACAGAGCAGGAAAACAAGATTGTTGTTTCAGTGTTTCGCTCATTGGTATTCCTTGATTAATTTGAGCTCGTAAGAATCTAGTCGCTTGCAGAAATACCGGATGATTTATTGATGCAATAGCACTGTCTAACCCTGCGGTGAGTGTCAGACCCGCTTTTTGTGTCATAAATAGGATATGAAAAAGTTGCCCTAATTGCTGGCAACTAATTAATTTTGCAATAACGGGTAAACGTAACATCAGATTTTTTTCACGAGTGATCCATATTGTATGACGTTGACGTAATTGTAGGTAAAATAGAAGCAGTATAATTAGTCCAATAACACCATAGCCACCATATTGAATTAGCCAGTTGGAAGTTATTAATAAACTACGAGTGAGTAGCGGAAGTTGTGCGTCAAATGAATGATAAATATGTTCAAATTCGGGTAAAACAAAAATAAGCATCAATAAAATAATGATACTGGCAACAACGATAATAATCAGAGGGTAACGTAGAGCTTTTGCTATTTTCTTCTGTAATTTATCTTGTTGCTCCTGTTGTTTAACTAATAATTGACAGCAGACTTCTAATTGCCCGGTCAATTCGCCAACGGTAATAAGTTGACAAAATAAAGGCGGAAATAGAAATGGATAATCTTTTAATGAGGAGGAAAATGATTCTCCACGGGTAATTTTCTTGCTAATATCTAATAATACACAGTGCCATAGTGGATGATCGCATTCACGAATAAGAATATTGAGGCAATTTAGTAATGGCATTCCTGATGATAATAGTGTTGCCAATTGACGAATAAAATTCAGACGGTAAGCAACTTGTTGTTGATGATAAAATATTAATTTTTCACACTTTATATTATAAGGTTGTAATCCAGAATGAATAAGTTGCTGATATAAAGATTTTCGGTTATCACATAGTGATTTTCCTTTTGATATTTCGCCTTTGTTGTTCACTGCTTGCCAATTATAAAGATAATGAATTTTCATTATTATTCCTGACCTGTAACTTGATAAATTTCTTCTAATGTAGTGATGCCTTGTTCTACTAATAAAATACCGGATGAAAGTAAAGTATCTTTTCTTTGAGCTATAATGGTTTTTTGCCCATTTTGGGAGTTCTGTTCTGATAATATCTGTTTAATATCATCTGTTATTTCTAAAAACTCATAAATAGCTGTTCGACCGTAATAACCGGAAAAACAATGCTCACAACCAACGGCTAGCCATTGCTTAATAAATAGAGAATTGTTTTCAGTATTAATAATAGTTTCTTCTGTTTGTTGTTTGCGGCAACGAAGACATAATTTTCTGACAAGCCGTTGGGCGATAATTAATTTGATACAAGAAGCAGCCATATAACCTGAGATACCCAGATTTTGTAGGCGGGACAATGTATCTATGGTTGAATTAGTATGCAATGTAGAAAGAACCAGATGACCTGTTTGCGCCGCTTTTACTGAAATTTCGGCTGTTTCGCTATCACGTATTTCTCCCACCATAATGACATCAGGATCTTGGCGTAATAGCGCCCGTAATACTTTGGCAAAATTGAGATCAATTTTGCTGTTAGTTTGTGTCTGGTTAATACCGTTCAATGGGATCTCTACTGGGTCCTCTACACTGCAAATATTCTTTTTATTCTGATTCAGATATTGTAAACAGCTATATAAAGTCACAGTTTTTCCGCTACCTGTCGGTCCAGTGACTAAAATCATCCCTTGTGGTAACGCGAGTTTTTGTCGAAGCTGATTTAACAATGGATCAGGAATACCTAGTTGATCTAACGACAATTGTTGCATTGTATTTAATATTCTAAGTACAACTTTTTCTCCGTGTATTGTTGGCAAAGTCGCCATACGAATAGCATAGTTGTGTCGGGTGTCAGACCAATCAAATTGTCCATCCTGAGGCAGCCGTTTTTCAGCGATGTTCAATTTAGCCATTATCTTAAGGCGTGCGGCAATGCTTGCATTCATTTGAGGAGATGGCGAAGATAAGAGGTGTAATGCTCCATCAACCCGGATACGAATACGATAACCTTGTTGAAATGGCTCAAAATGAATATCGGATGCACGCCGTTGAATTGCAGTTAATAAGGTTTGATTAATAAGTTGAATAACTGGCGCATCATTTTCATCTTTATTGGTATCAGTGATAAGTGGTAATAACGCGGATTCTTCCTCTGGTACACGACTTAGTGAAGTATTTTGATGTAATATTGATTCTATCCTTGCCAGTGGCCAAATTTCTACATTAACGATACGTCCGGAAATAAATCGTAATGCTGATAATAAATCATCATTAGGTAATTCGTTACTGGCAATTGTTATCGCATTATCATCTTTTTTTATTACAACAGATTGGTGGCGTTGACAAATATCATGGATTTCTCTTTCCATCAATGTGTTTTCTGCCATTGAAAGTGAGTTCATTGTTCTTTCCTGTGTAAAGATGTATTAATAAGAGTAATAAATTAAAATTCAAATATTTCCTGACAACGATTTTTTAATGAATTGTTTGTCGATTCACATTTAATGTTCCATTTAATTGTACCTATTTGTGTATTTTGTGTCGGCTTTAATGTAATGCTGAGGTTTTTAAGACTTTTTTCCCCATTAATGGTAACTTCCCCATTTTTAACTGAAATGCTCTCGATATATCTACTGTTATGATCTTTTGGAATTGACATTGCTCCTGCATTGCAACCCATGAAATCTTCAGTTTCAAAACCGCAAAGTTCTATACCTGATTTATAAGGTACAATATTTTGTAGTATATCTGTTAAAGCGGCTTTCTGGATATATCCTTGATAACTAGGAATACCAATAGCACTTAAGATGGAAATGATAGCAATAGCAACCATAATCTCCATTAAAGTAAATCCTTGTTGTTGTTTCATATTTCTTCTCCGTGTTGTGGTGTTGCGATATAGAGAATGAAGGAAAGAGAAAAAAATGAAATAGGATAGATGAAGGTTATGGAATTGACTCGAAAAAGAATTTATGAATTGCAAGGTTTGCAAAAATATTTACGGTGGTGTTCGCAAATTTTCGATCTACCAATTGCTGATTTACACCACCATCAATATTATTATTGCTAATTACTGAAAGCGCATGGAGAGATCTAATGCTCTAATATGTTTGGTGAGTGCTCCAACAGAAATGAAGTCGATGCCTGTTTCAGCATAGCTGCGCAGAGTATCCAGGGTGATATTGCCGGATACTTCTAAAGGGACTTTACCTGATGTGATAGCGACGGCTTCTTTCATCATTGGAATAGTAAAATTATCTAGCATAATAATATCAACATTAGCTTTTAGTGCCAGAATGAGTTCATCTAGCGTTTCTACTTCGACTTCAACAGGGGTATTAGGATGGGAATAACGAGCTTTATCTACTGCCTGTTTAATAGATCCATTGGCAATAATATGGTTTTCTTTGATAAGGAAAGCGTCGAATAATCCAAGGCGGTGATTATTACCACCTCCGCAAAGTACGGCATATTTTAGGGCTGTGCGTAATCCCGGTAGTGTTTTGCGCGTATCAAGTAATTGGGTTTTTAAACCGGCAAGACGATGAACATAATGACTGGTTTCCGTTGCAACGCCAGAGAGAGTCTGAATAAAGTTAAGAGCGGTGCGTTCACCGGTCAGTAATATCTGTGCTGGGCCTCGTAATATGCAAAGTTTTTGGTTGGCTGTAATTGTATCACTATCTTTGACTAACCATTCAATGGAGATTTGGTCGCCTAATTGAGTAAAAACTTCATTCAGCCATTGTTGTCCACAGAAAATACCATCTTCCCGAGTGATAATGACTGCGGTGGCTTGTTTATCTGCGGGAATTAATTGGCCGGTAATATCAGAGGTGAAATTTGTATTTCCGCCCAGATCTTCTTTTAGTGCGAGGGTTACACTGGTGGGAATGTCGTTCTGCAAGTGTTCCATAAGAACAGCATGGCGCTGATCTGTATTGCAATTTTGTTTTGTCATTAAAAAGCTCCAGAGGTGATAACAATATTAATGGTCTTAACATGCTACCCTGTTGTGTAGTGAACAACTACTATCTTGGTTTTATCATCTGGATTTAAGAAGGAAAAAAATGTGGTTGCATGATGAATTGAGTTAGAAAAATTCTTTCACACGATTCGTGCCCACAGGGTGAGCAACCGTTTTATTAGTTATACCCTATGGATTTCAAGATGCATCGCGACGGCAAGGGAGCGAATCCCCGGGAGCATAGGTAACTATATGACCGGGGTGAGTGAGTGCCGCCAACAAAGAGGCAACTTGAAAGATGACGGTATATTTATCGTATTAGTTTGTCTCTAGGAAAGCTTTGTTGTACTGACACAATGACTTATAGGTAGACCCGGATATATAAAAGAACATATCACTGGCTATAATGATGTTGTTCTGGGAAGAAAAATTGATCTGGGACTTTATTTCGATTGGACACATTACCAGCAATTGTTACAGGAGCGGAAAGAATGACTCTCTTTATACTGTTGTTAGTGTTGGCATGGGAACGGGTTTTTAAAATGGGTGACCATTGGCAATTGGAGCACCGCCTTGAGCCATTGTTTACCGATTTGAAGTCTTTTTCGTTATGGAAAAGCCTTTTAATGACGTTAGTAGTCATGATGATTACATGGGTATTGATTGAAATATTAAATGATTTTATGTTCGGCATTTTTGAACTGGTTTTATGGGTGTTTATTTGTTTGCTGTGCATCGGAGCGGGGCGCTTACGGCATGATTATCGTGAATATTTTCGTACTGTTCATCAAGATAACAGGGAACAACAAAGAGAATATCTTACGCATTTCGCAATTATTCATGGTTTACCTTCTGATGCCAGCAAAGAGAATATGTTGCGAGAGATACAAAATGCGTTGCTGTGGATAAATTTTCGCTATTATCTGGCGCCGATTTTTTGGCTGATTGTGGCGGGTGAATTAGGGCCAGTTGCTTTAATGGGATATTGCTTCTTAAGGGCTTATCAGGGATGGTTGGCACAATATGGTACACCGGTTCAGAGAGCGCAATCTGGCGTTGATGGTTTGTTGCATTGGTTGGATTGGATCCCTGTTCGTCTGGCTGGCATTGCTTATGCTTTATTAGGGCATGGAGAGCGGGCTTTACCTGCGTGGTTTGCTTCTCTTAGTGATTTAAGAACTTCACAATATAAGGTGCTTTGTCAGCTTGCTCAGTTTTCATTAAGTCGCGAACCCCATCTTGATTCAATTCAAACTCCTATTGCTGCGGTGATACTGGCGAAAAAAGTGACTTTCTCTATCATCGTTGTCGTTGCCTTACTGACAATTTATGGGGCATTGGTTTGATGCGTTGGCTTAATGACTCTGATTGGTTCGGGTTTTATTCATACTATATATGGAGTTGTTTGGCTTACCTGTAGCTATTAGAGCCTGTTTATGCAGCGCCGACTGGCGCTGTAACAATTGCGACAACTAAGAAGAGGATTCGATGAAGTCAATATCCGACCATACTGAAATAACCGCAACAGCTTGAGCTAGCCCTCCGGTGCCGTCAGTTTTCAACAGAACTGGTACAACAGAAACTTGTGTCGATGCCGTGTAGTTATCGTTCCTTTGTTTAACGTATCTTGCGTTCTTGAGTGATAAGGGGGTGTTGGCCGCATCAGTAAACATGAAGGCGACATCCTCTATTGAAGAGGCTAAGGCATTCTGTTTCCCCGGAACAAATGGCCCATCGATCCGGTAGAGTAAGCGTGAATTTTGAAATACATCATCATCGCTGGAGCAGGTGCTGTTTATCCCTATTTGCCTCTTTGATTATCACTGTCAGGTTGCCCGCACTCCCGGTGGTATAGAGGCCGGTGAACCGAAACGGCCCCGGTGCTACGGTGGTTTGATACACGATATTGCCATTCTAGAATACCGTCACCTGCGCATTGGAGTTCGCCACACCGGTTATCTCCGGGGCAAAACCGTGCTGACTGTCGGGTAACATCGCCTCCTCCGAAGCCAGTTTCATGCCCCGAAATGGGATACTGTAAAAAATATCGCCACCGGTATAGGTTTCACCCGCCGTGAACTCACTGCGCAGTGCTGGGATGTCACGTTGCAGGTAGGTATTGTTCACCTGCCATTGGGTCTGTGTCGGCGCGGAAAAACAGGAGGCGCCCTCGTGGCGCTGATGATTGTAACTGTAGGTTTGCGGGCTGCGCAGACGCCACAGTCCCAGATTCAGCCCATTACGAAAAGAAGCAAACAGATTACGAGAACGTGATCCTTCCCAATTTCCCTGATTGTCATAATGCCTTTCCGAGCCATTGACGGTGTAGTTCATCAAAAAAGCCGGGATCTCAGGACCCCACAGTGACGGGTTAACCGTTCCAGAATAACGGGGCTGCATGGCGCTCTGAGGGACGCTGAGATCAAGACGTAAACGGACAAAATCCAATGTCGCGCGGGCGTGCGGGATCTGTTTCGTCAGCTCGGTGATGGGGCTGTCATCCGCTTTACCCTGAAAAGCCGGTAACTCGCGAGTATTGACCCCATACCTTTCCAGTTGTGCGACGGTGAATACCGGCTGGAGATGGCCGTTAACCAGCCTGAATTCAATCTCGCGGCTGTCCACCTTATTCTGGTTCATGTAGACATCCACCAGATAGCGCCCGGGTGCGACATATCTCGCGTTTTCATACGCCAAGAGATCGACATGGGATGTCTGCACGTTGAGTTCACAGGTTGGCTGTTCCAGCGTTAATGCCAGCGTCAGTTCTGCCGTGTTTGAACTTGCCCCCGGGAAGAGGACGGTACAAAGCAGACCAGCCAGTGTCGTCCATCTGATAAAGGTCCACGGTTTTAACATTACGGTATCTCCCCCTGATAGGTAGATCCTCCTCCAAGGTCATTAATCACCGTCCAACTCACTTTAGCCGGGTAATGCACTCCTTTGAGGGGTAAAAAAAGGGTCGAGAACGGTGAGACCATGTTCTCTTTCTGTTGCTTTGTCATCAGCTCTTGTCCGCCTACTTTCAGGGAGGTGAAGGTGATGTAATAGGGTGATGGATTCGTGATCGTTATTCCCTCGGCTGTCGTTTTGAAGCGCAAAGCGCCGAAGCCCTTTTCCGGTGCAACCGGCAGCCCTGACGGGCGATACATCAATTTAATTGTGTTAGCCAGAACTTGTACGCCCCCGGAGATCTGCTTACTAGAGAGATTATTGGATTCGGTGCTTAACGGGATAGCTTGCGCGGTAAACCAGAACAGGGATTCCCGGTCAGCAGGCAGCGCCTGGCCGGTTTTGATGATACGCACCTGATTCTGGCTGCCGGGTTCCATACGAAACAGGGGGGGGAGTCACTAAAAATGGCGCAGTCTTGCTCCCATCAGGGATAGAACTGACCGTCACCTGCATCAGATAGACGGCCTCTTTACTGCTATTACGTAGCAAAGCGGTTGCAGCGTAGCTATCCGCTCGGTAGATAATGCGGGTGGCATCAATCCCCACCCTCTCCGCCTGTGTGGAAGTGATCGGGCAGCCTAACAGACCGGCCATCATCATCGCTGTCATCAATCTTTTCACTGAGTCACCTGAATGTGTCTGGTTTGGTGTTGCATCAGCAAGAGTTGGACTTCTCTGTCCAATTCCGCTGCTATGATGCCCTTAGCACTTGATGGCGTGTGATATTTATAAACCACTTGGAATGTTACTGGTGCTATTACTTCTTGGGCTGCTGGTACGGCGCTGGACTTGGAAACCAGCGCCATTTTGCATTTTTTCATGCCTTTTCCATCTTTTGGACTGGTTGGCTCGAATTCTGTGGTATCAGCGATAACAATAGGAGCTGCCTTAGTAACAGCGGTATTCCCGTCATACACGGCCACCTCTACGTCAGCATTAGCATTGGCGTTTAAGATCTGGTTGCTGTTAGTAAGAGTCTGTTCCAAAACCTGTATTTGAATATCTTGTGAAGGAGTGATTTAGCATTGCTTATGGTTTTTCCCATTTTGGAACTACAGTTAGCTAGTTTAACCTCTAATTCTTTTCCTGAAGAATGAGCAGCAGCGATGTCAGTACCAATGTCTGACGTTTTCACTGTTCCCATATCTAAAGTGTAAGCACCTTTACTACCAACAATGCCCGTACCTTCGACGTTGAGATCAGGGGTCGAGGCGCCTATGGAGGCCATCACGTTTACCGTAGCGCCATCTGAAGCGTGTGCCATACCCATCCCCATGCTTAGGAGTACTGCGGCTAATATGCTGGTCTTCATCATTTGCTTTTTCATTTCATACATTCCTTATCTACATCTATTGAATACATTTTGCCCAAAACAACACCATGACAGGTTAAACAATCGGACCGCCAAGGCGGTGCGTTTACTGGTCATTTAGAGTTAAAATGTTCGGTTTTTTGTCCCATATCAGAAACTGATGTCATTGAAAGCCACACCACTACTTTGAGTAAGGTTTTTCCTCGTTCTTACACCTTCTTACCCTTGCGCAGAAACACGAATCTCCAGCATTGCAAAAGCATTATATTAATTATTCTTATTAGTTTCAGTGTTGAGGGGATTGGTTAAGACCTGATATCAGGTTTGTTTTGAACCATCATCTTCGATTCACTCTGTATTGAAGTTGACCGGTACTGTGCTGGTTTTGAAAGGTGCCCTGAGTAAACCGTTCTGTGTTTGTCATACAATCTTCACAGCAAACTATCGCTGTAAACCATGTAATGGAGGGATGATAGAACAGTGACCAAGTAACATGTACTGTTTGCTGTTTGCTGTTTCAGGTAAATGATGACTTTTTTCTTTTTCTATCAATAAATTAATGATGGTTTTCAATGACTATCACTATGGTTTATCTATTACTTTGAATTGTATTCTGTCTATTTAGTGATAAAAAATTATTGTAATACGATAACTTTTGAAGTACTTTAACGAAAGTTTAGTTAAACATGTATATGGAATGACACAAATGTGTGGTGAACAGGAGTTTGTAACTAATCCTAGAATCAAGCTACTCAGCTTTCTGGCTATTATTATTGCTTCCATTATGACAATTGGTGATATTGGGTTCCATATTGCGTCTTGGTCATTATGGCATGATACCACTCGTCAGGCTGTTCTTCAGGCGTATAGCGATCTTATGCCTGCATTGACTGCAAAAGGATTTAAGCAATCTTTATTAAGTCAGGTGCTTTATATCTCGCTGGATACGATACCTCGAATCATATCGACCGCTTCTTATGTATTAATCGGAATTTTATTTTTCCGGTTTGCTAAAGGTGAAATATGGAGTAACCGTAATATTTCCGCTTCATTTATTATTGGTTTCCTGATGATTCTAGAGCAACTTCTTTACCCGGTGATTAATACATTACAAGGAATGGCGTTATCGGTGGATTTGGTAAAAGGACAACGGGTATTTAGTTTCTCATTTGGTGTTAATTCAGAGTCTCTGTTTATTATTATGTTTGGTGTATTCCTCCTGATATTTAGTTTAATTATGCGTGAATCTAAGAAAATAAGTGATGAGCAGCGTTATTTTATCTGAGAACCATCATGAGTATTATAATAAGATTGGATGTGATCTTAGCGAAAAGGAAAGTAAAGTCTAAAGAGTTGGCTGCTGTTATTGGTATTACTGAGCAAAATTTATCATTGCTGAAAAATGGCAAAATAAAAGGTATCCGTATCGAGACGCTGGAAAGAATTTGTAAATATTTACAGTGTCAGCCTGGAGATATATTGGAATATGTGGAAGATGGAGAGGATAACCGCTAATACAATAAATGAAGTCATTATGTGTCTTTTGGTATCTTATAAGATGGAACTTTATATTAATTAGCCAATTTTAATTGCATGAAAATATTAATTATTTCATGTTTTTTATCTAGCCTGTTAATCTTCGGTGTTAATGGAACACCAGTAAAACAGGTTTTTCCTCGCGATAAGAATATATATTTTTCTTTGGGGGAATATTGTTCTGATATTCCTTGGAATGCCAGAAAGATAAAATGCATATGTAGATATTACTTACTCAATCATAAGAAATGATCTCTCTTTTTATATGGTTTTAATTTAAGTTAAATTTTTATAATATATACAGCAATTCAAGGATGTTAACAATGAATAAATTTTTTATTGCTTTATTATCAATGTTTGTGATTACAGGATGTTCTTCTATGCCTCGGCTGACTGATAGCTATATTTCAACTTGTGGTTATTTTGAATGTAATGTCACGGATATAGTTTCAGGCAGTGAAGTTAAAATAGATAATATACGTTCTATTCCTGATATTTACAGGGATATCTCAAGCCAAGACAGACAAATTATCCAGTCTGGTGGAAGACCTCCTTTTGAAGATAAGAGTTACCGTGTTGGGGGAACTTTTAAATTCTAATTTAATTTCTTTGGTTATTTCTTTATTTTTAATTAAGGTATTTTTATATGAATTTTATAAGAAAAATAGCTGTTGTCCCTTTATTTACCTTATTTACTGTATTGGCGGGTTGTACATCGTGGGAAAAACCAGGCGCAACTAAGTATGAAAGAGACAGGGATTACGCTGAATGTAAAGCATTGGGTTATTCTCAATTACCATCAGACTGGACCAGCGAAGTCGTTCATTCTTTCGAGACAAAACATTTTTCTTGTAAAGATAAAGACGAAAAAGAAGATAAATCCTGTAATCATTACGTTACTGTGCCAAAAACGGAAGTTAAGCGTTGGGATAAAAATGAATCGTCAAGGCGTTGGGTAATTTCATCCTGTATGTATAAAAAAGGGTGGAATGAAGTGACGCGCTATTGGTTTTAATGTAGTCCATTTTTACCGCCAGCAGGAGTTACGTGGAGCTGTTGCTGGTGGTTCCTCACATATTTGCCATTATTCCTTGCTAATAGCTAATTTTCGCCCTTCGGTTTTATTGATTTGAGCTACATTTAAACCTGATGGTATGCAATTGTATTTAAAATCAACGGGTGATGATTTGGTTGCTATATTTTTTATAAAGATTCAACTATTTTGTTGCTGTAACGATTCACTATACCCATTTATATGTTTAAAAAGGTTGGTTAAAATATTATCTTAGGATGTTTATTAACCTGATGGTTATCAACTTTTGCTAATTTTTAAAAAAAATTGTTAAAATTTGCAGGTTTTTATGATTTGGCACAAGGTCTTTATGGACAGTTGGTGAATACTTTGTTACTTTTATGGCCCAGTAGTTTAAATTGGTATTACCAATTGACTTCGGCAAAGACCGAAATAATGTTTATCCATATAACCTACCTTAAGTAGGCATTGATTGGTGCAGGCTGTTTGAACACTGCCTAGGTTCGAAACGACAAACAAAATAGCCTAATGAGATAGGTTCTAACTGGCTTGGTTCTAACTGACTTATAGTAAATATGGCTTATAGCAAAATCCGCCAACCAAAATTATCAGATGTTATTGAGCAGCGTCTTGAGCATCTCATCCTTGAAGGATCTGTGCGTCCAGGGGAGAAGTTGCCGCCTGAACGTGAGTTGGCGAAACAGTTTGATGTGTCGCGCCCTTCACTGCGCGAAGCCATTCAGCGGTTAGAAGCTAAAGGTTTCCTTTTTCGCCGTCAGGGTGGGGGGACGTTTGTTCAGAGTAACCTCTGGCAAAGTTTTAGTGATCCACTGGCACAACTACTGGCTGGTCACCCAGAATCTCAATTTGACCTCCTTGAAACCCGCCATGCTTTGGAAGGTGTTGCTGCCTATTACGCGGCACTGCGTGGAACCGACGAAGATTTTGAACGCATTCGGCAATATCATCTCGTTATTCAACAAGCTCAGGAAAGTGGTGATGTCAATGCTGAATCTGAGGCTGTTTTGCAATATCAGCTCGTCGTTGCCGAAGCTGCGCATAATGTGGTTCTCCTTCATTTATTACGCTGTATGGCACCTATGCTGGAACAAAATATCCGGCAGAATTTTGAGTTTTTGTATACCCGCCGGGAAATGCTGACGGCTGTCAGCGATCATCGGGCGAAGATTTTTGAAGCGATAATGGCGAGGCAACCAGAGAAAGCCCGTGAGGCATCCCATCGCCATTTAGCTTTTATTGAAGATGTCTTATTGGATCTCAGCCGCGAGCATACTCGCCGCGAGCGATCATTACGACGTCTTCAACAGCATCAGGAATAAAATTAGCTGTGTAGATCTTGAAATTTGCTGCGTCTGCATAGCTAAGTTGAGTCCCTTTACTGAGGGCGCTAGCGGCAACAACAGTGAGGGCCTATCTTCCAGTCATGACCGGCTGAACGTCAAAGGGTATGACGGGAAGATAGGCTCCAAAACAATCATTAGAAACAGATAACAGATAAGGAATACACCATGTCAGACATTTTGAAAAATGACGTGGACCCGATCGAAACTCGCGACTGGTTACAGGCGATCGAATCGGTCATCCGTGAAGAGGGTGTTGATCGTGCCCAGTTCTTGATTGATCAGGTACTGAACGAAGCACGTAAAGGTGGCGTGAATGTTGCGGCCGGTGCTGCTAACCGCGATTATATCAATACCATTGCTGTTGAGGATGAGCCTGCTTACCCTGGCAATCTGGATTTGGAGCGCCGTATTCGCTCTGCTATTCGTTGGAATGCTGTGATGACCGTGTTGCGGGCATCCAAAAAAGATCTGGAATTGGGTGGTCACATGGCTTCATTCCAGTCTTCGGCAACCATGTATGAAGTTTGTTTCAACCATTTCTTCCGTGCCCGTAATGAAAATGACGGCGGCGACTTGGTTTATTTCCAAGGTCACATCTCTCCAGGCGTCTACGCTCGCGCTTTCCTTGAAGGCCGTTTAACTGAAGAGCAGATGAATAATTTCCGTCAGGAAATTCATGGCAATGGTCTCTCTTCTTATCCGCATCCGAAATTGATGCCTGAATTCTGGCAGTTCCCAACTGTTTCAATGGGATTGGGGCCAATCGGTGCGATTTATCAGGCTAAGTTCCTAAAATACCTGGAACATCGTGGTCTGAAAGATACCTCCAAGCAGACCGTTTATGCTTTCCTGGGCGACGGTGAAATGGATGAGCCAGAATCCAAAGGGGCGATCACTATCGCAACCCGTGAAAAACTGGATAACTTGGTGTTTGTTATCAACTGTAACCTGCAACGTCTGGATGGCCCGGTTACAGGCAATGGCAAAATCGTTAACGAGCTGGAAGGCATTTTTGATGGTGCTGGCTGGCAAGTGATTAAAGTGCTTTGGGGCGAGCGTTGGGATGAACTGCTGCGTAAAGATACCAGCGGTAAATTGATTCAAGTGATGAACGAAACTCTGGATGGTGATTACCAGACGTTCAAATCCAAAGATGGCGCTTATGTACGTCAGCATTTCTTTGGCCGTTACCCAGAGACTGCTGAATTAGTCAAAGATATGACTGATGACCAGATTTGGGCGTTGAACCGTGGTGGTCACGATCCTAAGAAAGTCTTCGCCGCTTTGAAAAAAGCGCAGGAAACTACCGGCAAACCAACGGTTATCCTAGCCCAAACTATCAAAGGTTACGGTATGGGTGATACGGCGGAAGGTAAAAACATCGCTCATCAGGTTAAGAAGATGAATATGGAAGGCGTTCGCCATTTCCGTGATCGTTTCAATGTGCCTGTGGCTGATGAGCAACTCGAAAATCTGCCGTATGTGACTTTTGATAAAGACTCAGAAGAGTATAAATATTTGCATGAGCGTCGTGCTGCGCTAGGTGGTTATTTGCCAAGCCGTCGTACTCATTTTGAAGAGAAGCTGGAACTGCCAACGCTGGAAGATTTTGGTCCGTTGCTGGAAGAACAAAACAAAGAAATTTCTACCACTATTGCTTTCGTTCGTGCTTTGAACGTGATGTTGAAGAACAAGTCAATCAAAGATCGTCTGGTTCCAATCATTGCTGATGAAGCGCGTACTTTTGGTATGGAAGGTCTGTTCCGTCAGATCGGCATCTACAGTCCTAACGGCCAGCAGTATACTCCGCAGGACCGTGAACAGGTTGCTTACTATAAAGAAGACGCTAAAGGTCAGATTCTGCAAGAAGGCATCAATGAACTGGGTGCTGCTTCATCGTGGCTGGCGGCGGCAACCTCTTACAGCACTAATAACCTGCCAATGATTCCGTTCTACATTTACTACTCTATGTTCGGGTTCCAACGTATTGGCGACATGTGCTGGGCAGCAGGTGACCAACAGGCTCGCGGCTTCCTGATTGGTGGTACTTCCGGTCGTACAACCTTGAATGGCGAAGGTCTGCAACACGAAGATGGCCATAGTCACATTCAGTCTCTGACTATCCCTAACTGCATCTCTTACGATCCGGCATTTGCTTATGAAGTTGCTGTGATTATGCATGATGGTTTGGAACGTATGTATGGTGAGAAACAAGAGAACATTTACTACTACATCACCACGCTGAACGAAAATTACCACATGCCGGCAATGCCACAAGGCGCAGAAGAAGGTATCCGTAAAGGTATCTACAAGCTGGAAAGCTTGGAAGGCAGCAAAGGTAAAGTTCAGCTATTAGGTTCTGGTTCTATTCTGCGTCATGTTCGTGAAGCGGCACAGATTCTGGCTAACGATTATGGTGTGGGTTCTGATGTTTACAGCGTGACTTCATTCACTGAACTGGCTCGTGATGGTCAGGATTGTGAACGTTGGAACATGTTGCACCCAACAGAAACGCCACGCGTACCTTATGTTGCTCAGATCATGAATGAAGCACCGGCAGTGGCTTCTACTGACTACATGAAGCTGTTCGCAGAACAAATTCGTAACTTCATCCCTGCGAGCGAATTCCGCGTATTGGGTACTGACGGTTTCGGTCGTTCCGATAGCCGTGAAAACCTGCGTCATCATTTTGAAGTTGATGCTTCTTACGTGGTAGTTGCTGCTTTGGGTGAACTGGCTAAGCGCGGCGAGATCGACGTGAGTGTTGTGGAAGAAGCAATCAAGAAATACAACATTAACCCAGAAAAAGTTAACCCGCGTCTGGCATAAGAGGTAAAGAATCAATGGCTATCGAAATTAAGGTACCGGATATCGGTGCGGATGAAGTTGAAGTCACCGAAATCATGGTGAAAGTTGGCGATACAGTGGAAGTTGACCAATCGCTGATTACCGTGGAAGGTGACAAGGCTTCTATGGAAGTTCCATCCCCTCAGGCGGGTGTTGTTAAAGCGATCATCATTGCGGTTGGCGATAAAGTTGAAACTGGCAAACCGATTATGATTTTTGATTCCGCGGACGGGGCTGTAGAAGCTGCGCCAGCGGAAGAGCCAGCAGCGATAACATTGTCTTCGCGTATGGCAGAGCCAGAACCAGTAGCTTCTGCGGCTATGAATGTTCATGTACCGGATATCGGCGGTGATGAAGTCGAAGTTACCGAAGTGATGGTGAAAGTTGGCGATGCAGTGGAAGCTGAACAATCGCTGATCACCGTAGAGGGCGATAAAGCTTCTATGGAAGTACCCGCGCCATTCGCAGGTATCGTTAAAGAAATTCAAATCAAGGTCGGTGATAAAGTGAAAACCGATTCTATGATTATGGTATTTGAAGTTGCGGGGGCGGCGCCTGTTGCTCCAGCACCAGCGGCTGAACCAGAGAAAGCGGCAGCGCCGGTTATTGCTAGCAGAAGCTTCGCGGAAGAAGACAAAAATGATTTCGCTGAAAATAACGCTTATGTTCATGCAACGCCGGTGATCCGTCGTCTGGCGCGTGAATTCGGCGTTAACTTGGCTAAAGTGAAAGGTACAGGGCGTAAAGGCCGTGTTCTGCGTGAAGACGTTCAGGCTTACGTGAAAGACGCGGTTAAACGTGCTGAATCGGCTCCTGCATCCGCCGGTGGCGGTCTGCCGGGTATGTTGCCTTGGCCGAAAGTTGATTTCAGCAAATTTGGTGAAATTGAAGAAGTTGAACTGGGCCGTATTCAGAAAATCTCTGGTGCTAACCTGAGCCGTAACTGGGTGATGATCCCACATGTTACTCAGTTCGACGAAACGGATATCACTGAAGTTGAAAACTTCCGCAAACAGCAGAATCAGGAAGCGGAGAAGAAACAGCTTGGCGTGAAGATTACTCCGCTGGTATTCATCATGAAAGCGGTAGCAAAAGCGCTGGAAGAGATGCCGCGCTTTAACAGTTCTATCTCGGAAGATGGTCAGAAACTGACGCTGAAAAAATACATCAACATTGGTGTGGCGGTTGATACGCCTAATGGTCTGGTGGTTCCAGTGTTCCGTGACGTTAATAAGAAAGGCATCATTGAATTGTCTCGTGAGCTAACTGAAATGTCTAAGAAAGCTCGTGCTGGCAAACTGACTGCATCTGATATGCAGGGTGGATGCTTCACTATTTCAAGCCTGGGCGGTATCGGCGGCACAGCATTTACGCCAATCGTTAATGCGCCAGAAGTGGCTATCTTGGGCGTATCTCGCTCATCAATGAAGCCGGTATGGAATGGTAAAGAGTTTGTACCACGTCTGATGTTGCCTCTGTCACTCTCCTTCGATCACCGTGTGATCGATGGTGCTGATGGTGCGCGTTTCATCACATTTATTAATCATGCGATGAGCGATATCCGCCGTCTGGTGATGTAATCTCAAAGGCCGGCCATGTGCCGGCCTGATTGTTATTGCGGTGACAGAGAAACTACTTATATCTGGTGAATTTGTTGCGAGTTCTGTCACGTTAACGCGCTTTTCAGGTTATTAACAATTCTGTAAACTGCTCGCGGTGTGTAGGTCCCGGTGGAATATATCGTTTTTGGCGCCTGACCCGCCGGACAAACAATTAAGAGGTCATGATGAGTACTGAAATTAAAGCCCAAGTTGTGGTACTTGGGGCAGGTCCAGCAGGGTATTCTGCTGCTTTTCGTTGCGCGGATTTAGGTTTGGAAACCGTCCTGGTGGAACGTTACTCTACCTTAGGTGGTGTTTGTCTTAACGTTGGTTGTATCCCTTCTAAGGCATTGCTGCATGTAGCAAAAGTGATTGAGGAAGCTAAAGCGCTGGCAGATCATGGCATCGTTTTTGGTGAACCGAAAACTGACATCGAAAAAGTCCGTGTTTGGAAAGAAAAAGTTATTAATCAGCTAACCGGTGGTTTGGCTGGTATGGCTAAAGGCCGTAAAGTTAAAGTGGTTAATGGTTTTGGTAAATTTACAGGGGCTAACACGCTGGTTGTTGAAGGTGAAGGTGGCGCAACAACGATTAATTTTGATAACGCCATTATTGCCGCGGGTTCTCGTCCTATCCAATTGCCGTTTATTCCTCATGATGACCCGCGTGTTTGGGATTCTACAGATGCTTTGGCGCTGACAACGGTTCCTGGCCGCTTGTTGGTGATGGGCGGCGGTATTATCGGTCTGGAAATGGGAACCGTTTACCACGCTCTGGGTTCTCAGATTGATGTTGTTGAAATGTTGGATCAGGTGATTCCTGCGGCTGATAAAGACGTGGTGAAAGTCTTTACCAAACGTATCAGCAAACAATTTAATCTGATGCTGGAAACCAAAGTTACCGTAGTAGAAGCCAAAGAAGATGGTATCTACGTCACGATGGAAGGCAAAAATGCACCGACAGAACCACAGCGTTATGACGCGGTTCTGGTTGCCATTGGTCGTGTACCTAACGGTAAAATGCTGGATGCAGGTAAAGCCGGTGTTGAAGTTGACGACCGTGGCTTTATCCATGTTGATAAACAAATGCGCACCAATGTACCGCACATCTTTGCTATTGGCGACATCGTTGGTCAGCCGATGCTGGCGCATAAAGGCGTTCACGAAGGTCACGTTGCGGCGGAAGTGATTTCCGGTAAGAAACACTACTTTGATCCAAAAGTGATTCCATCCATTGCTTACACTGAACCAGAAGTTGCATGGGTTGGTTTGACTGAAAAAGAAGCAAAAGAGAAAGGCATTAGCTATGAAACGGCAACTTTCCCGTGGGCAGCTTCTGGCCGCGCAATTGCTTCTGATTGTGCTGACGGTATGACCAAACTGATTTTCGATAAAGAAAGCAATCGTATTATCGGTGGGGCTATTGTTGGTACTAACGGTGGTGAACTGCTGGGTGAAATCGGTCTGGCAATTGAAATGGGTTGTGATGCGGAAGATATCGCGTTGACCATCCACGCTCACCCAACGTTGCATGAATCGGTAGGTCTGGCCGCTGAAGTCTTTGAAGGCAGCATTACTGATTTGCCTAATGCGAAAGCGAAGAAAAAGAAATAATTTCTTAAATCGATTAATCTAATTTACCGAAGCGGCTTTCATTTATATGGAGGCCGTTTTTTATTCTGGTATGACCTGTTTGAGAAAACACGGCATAAAAAGTATGGCTTTTGTGGGTGTTACTGGCAAAAATCAGCGGAATAATCTGTTTTAATAGCTTTGTCTGCTGTTAATTCAGAATATTACTATCAGTTAATGTTACTTTTATGTGAACGAATTAACATCGCATTCAAATTTTGGTATGCTGGACGCCCGAAGCTGGGCATAACTTGTTTGTACTTACTAAGTTATGCCGGCAATCCTCTGACCTGGCACCCGGAACCATAATTAACAACCTATCCCCGGAAGGGCTATTGTTGTGAAAACACATGTTGTTACGCAAAGATAATAGCTTGGTGAGGCAGGTTCTAAGGCGGGTGCAGAGCCGGGTAGATAAAATGACAATGAGAGCGAGGAGAAAGTCGTGCTAGAAGAATACCGCAAGCACGTAGCCGAGCGTGCAGCCCAAGGCGTCGTCCCTAAACCATTGGACGCGACACAAGCGGCGGCGTTGGTTGAATTACTGAAGAGCCCACCAAAAGGTGAAGAAGATTTCCTGTTAGATTTGCTGATTAACCGAGTTCCCCCTGGCGTTGACGAAGCGGCCTATGTAAAAGCCGGTTTTCTTGCCGCCATTGCGAAAGGCGAAACTATTTCACCACTAATAACGCCAGAAAAGGCGATTGAACTGCTTGGAACGATGCAGGGTGGTTATAATATTCATCCTTTGATTGATGCTCTGGATAATGAAAAACTGGCTCCAATTGCAGCTAAAGCGCTCTCTCATACTTTGTTGATGTTTGACAACTTCTATGATGTAGAAGAAAAAGCAAAAGCAGGTAATCCACAAGCCAAACAAATTATGCAATCTTGGGCGGATGCGCAGTGGTATCTGGAACGCCCTGAATTGGCAGAAAAAATTACAGTCACAGTATTTAAAGTGACGGGTGAAACAAACACTGACGATTTATCTCCTGCGCAGGATGCATGGTCACGCCCTGATATTCCGCTGCATGCTCTGGCAATGTTGAAAAATGCCCGCGAAGGGATTGTCCCGGATCAAGCCGGTGTTATTGGTCCAATTAAACAGATTGAAGAGCTGAATAAGAAAGGCTATCCGCTGGCTTATGTCGGTGATGTTGTGGGTACAGGTTCTTCCCGCAAATCGGCCACTAACTCAGTGCTGTGGTTTATGGGCGAAGATATTCCATTTGTGCCAAACAAACGTGGCGGCGGCGTGGTTCTGGGCGGTAAAATTGCGCCAATCTTCTTCAATACAATGGAAGATGCCGGCGCACTGCCAATAGAGATGGATGTAGCCAAATTAAATATGGGCGATGTGATTGATGTCTACCCATATAAAGGGGAAGTACGTCACCACGAAACCAATGAGTTACTGGCTGAATTTGAGCTGAAAACCGATGTATTGTTGGATGAAGTGCGTGCTGGCGGCCGTATTCCACTGATTATTGGTCGTGGTTTGACCAGTAAGGCGCGTGAGTCTCTTGGTTTACCCCCCAGTGATGTTTTCCGTCAGGCGAAAGCGGTTGAGGAAAGTAGTCGTGGTTTCTCCCTGGCTCAGAAAATGGTTGGCCGGGCATGTGGCACGGCGGGCATTCGCCCAGGTGAGTACTGTGAACCTAAAATGACCTCCGTTGGTTCTCAGGATACGACCGGCCCAATGACCCGTGATGAACTGAAAGACTTGGCGTGTCTGGGCTTCTCTGCGGATCTGGTGATGCAGTCATTCTGCCATACGGCTGCTTACCCTAAGCCGGTTGACGTCACTACTCACCATACCTTGCCTGACTTCATTATGAACCGTGGCGGCGTTTCTCTGCGTCCGGGCGATGGCATCATTCACTCATGGCTGAACCGTATGTTGTTGCCTGATACGGTTGGGACCGGTGGTGATTCCCATACCCGTTTCCCAATTGGTATCTCCTTCCCGGCAGGTTCTGGTCTGGTGGCGTTTGCTGCCGCGACGGGGGTGATGCCTTTGGATATGCCAGAATCGGTGTTGGTTCGTTTTAAAGGGCAGATGCAGCCCGGTATTACTTTGCGTGATTTGGTTCATGCGATTCCTTACTATGCGATTCAGCAAGGTTTGCTGACGGTTGAAAAGAAAGGTAAGAAAAACATCTTCTCTGGCCGTATCCTCGAAATCGAAGGTTTGCCAGATCTGAAAGTTGAGCAGGCGTTTGAGCTGGCAGATGCTTCTGCGGAGCGCTCTGCGGCGGGCTGTACCATTAAATTGGATAAAGCGCCGATTATTGAATACCTGCAATCTAATATTGTGCTGCTGAAATGGATGATTGCCGAAGGTTATGGTGATCGCCGTACATTGGAACGCCGCATAACGGGTATGGAAAACTGGCTGAAAGATCCTCAATTGCTGGAAGCCGATACTGATGCAGAATATGCAGCGGTTATCGAAATCGATCTAGCCGAAATTAAAGAACCTATTCTGTGTGCACCGAACGATCCAGATGATGCCCGTTTACTGTCTGATGTGGCGAACAGTAAAATCGATGAAGTTTTTATCGGTTCTTGTATGACTAACATTGGTCATTTCCGTGCCGCTGGTAAGTTATTGGATCAACATAAAGGTCAATTACCGACTCGTTTGTGGGTTGCTCCGCCAACGAAAATGGATGCGGCTCAACTCACAGAGGAAGGTTATTACAGCATCTTTGGTAAGAGTGGAGCACGGGTTGAAATTCCTGGCTGTTCCTTGTGTATGGGTAATCAGGCACGCGTTGCTGATGGTGTAACAGTGGTTTCTACTTCGACTCGTAACTTCCCGAATCGTCTGGGAACGGGTGCGAATGTTTACCTGGCATCGGCTGAACTGGCGGCTGTAGCTTCTCTGTTGGGACGTCTGCCTACACCGGAAGAGTACCAGCAATTTATGGCTAAAGTTGATGAGACCGCGGAAGATACTTACCGTTATCTCAATTTTGATCAACTGAACCAATACACCGAAAAAGCGGATGATGTGATTTTCCAAACTGCGGTGTAATTTCGATATATTGCAATATGAACGAATGGGAGGTAAAAACCTCCCATTTTAGATTGCGGGCTTTTAACGTTTCGATTATCACTGCTGAGTTTTTATCAATGATAAAACAAGTATTAAGAAAAGTTGTTTTTTGCTTATCAGTGTGGTTTTAGCATTTGGAAAAAAGACAAGCATATCGTTAAAAAGCAGATAAAAACTTTAATCATTAAAGGTAAAAAGTAGTGATTAATGGTTTTTAAAAGTGTGTGAAAGATGTGATGCTATGCTAACTATCAGGGTAGGGTTGCACTTTATTCATAATTCAACTAAGGATAAGTTTACTATGAGATTCTCCTGATCACGCCGTTCTCCGGTGTTTGGATGTCTGACTGTCTTTAAGTTTCGTATGTTGTTTGAACACTCTTAATGCAATCCGATTAAATAATGCTATGTGTGCAGCCCTATCAGGTCTGTGAGTGATAATTTATCTTCCCAAAAGGTGACATTCAGTGTCTAGTGTAGTTCGTTTTTTATCCCACAGGGTCGTCTTATCGTTTTTGTTGCTACTTCAGTATCTAACGGTAGTGAACTGACATATCAGAGTGAATTACAATGGATTTTTCTTTTTCTATCTGCAATGTTTTTCTATCAATCGCAATAACACTTTTCCCTTCATTGATCTGGCGATGATTGGTCTAGGAATTAGGAATACAGGGTTTTAATTGAAGCGTCATTATTGATAGCTTTGGTAATATTAGCAATACAGTATCTAAGGGGGGAGTGAGTAAAAGTGGTGTGCTGTTTAAGCCATTTAAATTGTAATTCTCTAAATTTCTGAATGAACTTCTAGCTAAATAACTTATATGGACACCGACTCAATTCAAGTGGGTGAGTAAATTTTTCTGACAACGTAGTCGCAAACATATATTCGGCTTCAATGAGCCCT